>CAZHVE010000026.1:0-27946 GCA_964535705.1 uncultured Flavobacterium sp. | reverse complement strand
AGGCTAAGATACAAATCCTTTACGCTTCCAACAAACTATTATCCGACTTTTTTCTATACCTTCTAAGAACGTCGCTCTCATTGCGGGTGCAAAAGTAGCGCGTTTATCCAATTTTACAACCCCTTTTCTATTCTTTTTTTAAAGTATTTTTTAAGTTGTTGGTTTTTTGATATTTACGAACACTCTTTTTTGAAGATTTAGGATTTTGAGATTAGTGTTTTTGAAAATTATAGCGATTTTATGGTGGTTTGGATGTTCATGCGTTTGAATGTAAAAACGAATAAGTTTGGATTTTGAATCTATCTATTAAGAGAGGGATATATCTTTCTTTAAAAAGGAGGTCACTTTATGAAAACCAAATGCCATAGCCCAGATGGAAGCGACATCCTCATGTGCCGGGGTTCGGCGCAAGAGATATAGCGAACAGAAGGATTGAGCTCCTAAAAAAATTGATTCTATATATAACGTATAAACTTGCACTTATATATTGTATGTATTTTAGTAATGAGTTATATTTGCATTCAAAAAATTAAAAACAATGATTAAGATTACTTTGCCAGACGGGTCAGTTAAAGAGTTTAATTCAGACATAACTCCCATGGATGTTGCCATAAGCATTAGTGAAGGATTTGCCAGAAATGTGATTTCGGCTTCTTTTAATGGTACAATTGTGGAAACCACTACTCCTTTGACGACGGACGGCAGTCTAATATTATTTACGTGGAATGACGAAGGTGGTAAAAAAGCTTTCTGGCATTCGACTTCACACGTGATGGCACAGGTTCTCGAAGAACTGTACCCTGGAATCAAATTAACTCTTGGACCAGCAATTTCAAATGGATTTTATTATGATGTGGACTTTGAAGATCACAAAATCACGGATGCCGATTTCAAAAAAATTGAGGATAGAGTTTTAGAAATTTCGAGAGAAAAACACGAATTTAAATTACGTCCTGTTTCAAAAGCGGAAGCTTTAGAAGTTTACAAAGACAATGTTTACAAAACGGAATTGATTACAAATCTGGAAGACGGAACGATTACTTTTTGTGACCACTCCACTTTTACTGATTTGTGTCGTGGTGGACATATTCCAAACACAGGAATTATCAAGGCGATGAAAATCATGAGCGTTGCCGGCGCTTACTGGCGTGGTGATGAAAAAAACAAACAACTTACCCGTGTTTATGGCGTTTCGTTTCCAAAGCAAAAAGACTTGACGGAATACTTGGAATTGTTGGAAGAGGCCAAACGTCGCGACCACCGAAAACTAGGAAAAGAATTGGAATTGTTTGCTTTTTCAGCAAAAGTAGGCCAAGGCTTGCCTTTATGGCTGCCAAAAGGAGCTGCTTTGCGCGATCGTCTGGAGCAATTTTTGAAAAAAGCACAGAAGAAAGCGGGTTACGAGCAAGTAGTTACGCCTCATATTGGACAGAAAGAATTATATGTGACTTCAGGTCATTATGCCAAATATGGAGCCGACAGTTTTCAACCGATAAATACTCCAGCCGAAGGCGAAGAGTTTTTACTGAAGCCCATGAACTGCCCACACCACTGTGAAATTTACAATACAAGACCTTGGTCGTACAAAGATTTACCCAAACGCTATGCTGAATTTGGAACTGTTTATCGCTACGAACAAAGTGGGGAATTGCACGGTTTGACACGAGTGCGTGGGTTTACTCAAGATGATGCCCATATCTTTTGCACACCAGATCAGTTAGATCAAGAGTTTAAAAATGTAATTGATTTGGTTTTGTATGTTTTTGGTTCATTAGGTTTCGAAAACTTTACAGCACAAATTTCGTTACGTGATCCAGAAAATAGAGAAAAGTACATAGGAAGTGATGAAAACTGGGAAAAAGCAGAAAATGCGATTATCAATGCTGCTGCCGATAAAGGTTTAAACACTGTAGTTGCTTATGGTGAAGCAGCTTTCTATGGTCCGAAGTTGGACTTTATGGTCAAAGATGCGCTTGGAAGACAATGGCAATTGGGAACCATTCAGGTGGATTATAATTTACCGGAGCGTTTCGAATTGACTTACAAAGGTTCTGACGATCAATTACATACTCCGGTTATGATTCACAGAGCTCCTTTTGGATCTATGGAACGCTTTATCGCTATTTTAATAGAACACACGGCAGGAAAATTCCCGCTTTGGCTAATGCCAGAACAGGCTATAATATTGTGTTTGAGCGAGAAATATGAAATATATGCGAAAAAAGTTTTAAATCTGCTAGAAAATCACGAAATTCGCGCCCTAATTGACAACAGAAACGAGTCAATTGGAAGAAAAATTAGAGATGCAGAGATGCAGAAAATCCCGTTTATGCTGATTGTAGGCGAGGAAGAAGAGAAAAACGGAACAATATCTATACGCCGTCAAGGACAAGAAGGAAATGGCAATATTAGCGTCACAATTGAGGAATTTGCTGCAATTGTAAACGAAGAAATAGGCAAAACATTAAAAACATTTACAGTTTAACTTAAATTATAAAGTCATAGCAATAAGAAGCAATAGAGGTTATCAACCTCGAGTAGAAAAAAAAGATGCCCACAGAATAAACAACCTTATTCGTGGAGTGCAAGAAGTAAGACTTGTAGGTGAAAATATTGAGCCTGGAGTTTTTAAACTTTCAGAAGCGTTGCGATTAGCGGACGAGTTCGAACTAGACTTGGTTGAAATTTCGCCAAATGCAGAGCCGCCTGTTTGCAAGATAATGGACTATAAAAAGTTCGTTTACATGCAAAAGAAACGCGAGAAAGAACTTAAAGCAAAGTCTACTCAAATTGTAGTTAAAGAAATTCGTTTTGGTCCACAAACCGATGAGCATGATTATGAATTTAAAAGAAAAAATGCAGAAAAATTCTTAAAAGAAGGTTCAAAATTGAAAGCTTTTGTTTTCTTTAAAGGACGTTCAATAATTTATAAAGATCAAGGTCAAATCTTGTTATTAAGGTTAGCTACCGATCTTGAAGAATTTGGAAAAGTAGAAGCCATGCCCGTTCTTGAAGGAAAGAGAATGATCATGTTTATTGCTCCGAAGAAGAAAAAATAAAATTCAGTTTGCAGAAAGCAGATTGCAGAAAATAAAATGAGATTAGCAAAAGCTCCGTTCGCTTCGCTCGGGTGCTTCGCAAGCTCGCAAAGACAGTAAGTAAGAATAAATTAAAACACTAGGAAAAAATGCCTAAAATGAAAACCAAATCTAGCGCCAAGAAACGTTTTAAAGTTACTGGTTCTGGAAAGATTAAGAGAAAGCATGCTTTCAAAAGTCATATCTTGACCAAGAAATCTAAAAAACGTAAATTAGCTTTGACACACTCAGCGCTAGTTCACAAAACAGATGAGAAAAGCATCAAACAACAATTAAGAATCATATAATTGTTAATCGTTAAGAGTTATTTGTTAAGAGTATCAATACTTCTAACCTCTAACTTCTAACTTCTAACTTTTTATTCTTTAGGTTAAAACAATTTAAAATAACCTTGGAGTATGGCCTTAAGTTCCCTTGATTAAATTCGGGACGCCTGCTACAAAAAAACAGAAAAATTATGCCAAGATCAGTAAATTCAGTTGCTAAAAGAGCAAGAAGAAAAAAGATAATGAAGCAAGCCAAAGGTTTCTTTGGTCGTCGTAAAAACGTTTGGACAGTTGCTAAAAATGCGGTTGAGAAAGCAATGTGCTATGCTTACCGTGACAGAAAAGTGAACAAAAGAAATTTCCGTGCTTTATGGATTCAACGTATCAACGCTGGAGCTAGATTAGAAGGAATGTCTTATTCAGAACTAATGGGAAAAATCAAAAAAAACAACATCGAATTGAACCGTAAAGTTCTTGCCGATTTAGCTATGAATCACCCAGTAGCTTTCAAAGCAATACTTAATAAAGTAAAATAAACGTTTTATCAACCCAATTTAAGATTACTTACTTATAGAGAAACCCAGTTCGCCGTGGCGAATTGGGTTTTTTGTTTTTATCATACCTTCAAAAAAATTGAGCTTATTATTATTTATAAAAATTTTCAATAAGATTACCTTTCTATTCAAATATTTATGTAATTTGGTCAAATGCAATTTAAAAACTTACATATACTTATTTTTAGTCTATTGTTAGCGATGCTTTTAGCGCTAGAATCCTGCGAAAAAAAACCACTAAAAACTGCTAAAAAGCAACACAATACAGCAGAAATTGACAAACTATTAGCTGCTGGTTATACACATTTTGATAATGTTAACTTTGATAGTTCTTATTATTATTTTAATAAAGCATATTATCTTGCTATTCGAGAAAAAGACACCTCTAGGATTCTCAATTAGTTGTCATGGAAAGCATCTTTAGAAATAAATAAAGGGTTATATTTGAATTGTGAACACACAATAATTGAAGCTTTCCCTATATTAAAAGAAACAAAAAAATATCCCTATGGCAGCTGGAATGTTTATAATACACTTGCTACTAATTACATGTTTCTATTTGATTATAGAAATGCGATTCAATATCACACCAAAGCACTCAAACTAAAAGTAGATCAATTTCATAAATCCAAAAGTTTAAACAATATTGCTTCTGTGTATATGGAGAAACAAGAGTACCAGAAAGCAATACAAATTTTATTGCCTTTGACTTTTCAAAAACAAATAATTAATGATCCAATTGAATTTGCTAGGATAATTGAAAATTTGGGCTATTGTTTTTTTAAAATAAAAGATTCAAGAGCATTTTACTATTTAAATAAAGCACTAATTATAAACACAAAAAATAAATATGAATGGGGATTAATTACGAGTCATATTCGATTTGCTGAATTTTATTTGGAGGATAATCCCAGTTTAGCATACAAATACTCACGTTTAGCTTATGAAAAAGCAACCAAGATAAAAGATATCAATGACCGCTTAATCAGCCTGAGATTACTACTAAAAAATAGCAAGGGAGATGAAACAAAAAAATATGCTTTAGATTATATTCGGATCAATGACAGCAACAATAAAGCAATGCAAATGGCAAAAAATCAATTTGCCAAAATAAAATACGATTCCAAGCAAGAGAGAGAAGAAAACAATACACTTAAAATAGCACAAATAGAAAACGAAATTAAGATCCAAAAACAAAGAAACAGATTGCTATTGCTGCTTTTCATCGGAAGTGCTGGAACAATAACTTCCCTGTCAATTTTTAAAAATTTAAAAAATATATATAAAAGGGAAAAAATCAAATCCACCATTGAAACGGAAAAACGTATTTCAAAAAAATTGCACGACGAAGTGGCTAACGATTTATTTCAAACCATAGCTTTTACTGAAACACAGGACTTATCTTCCGAACAAAACAAAGAAATATTACTCACTAATTTAGATGCCATTTACTCCAAAACTCGAAATATTTTGAAAGAAAATGGTATCATTGAAACCAAATTACATTTTGTAGATGGTCTCAATGAAATGATTTCTAGTTTCAATACTGATGCTGTCACTATTTTGACTAATAGTATGGATTTGGTCAATTGGAATGCTTTGGAAACCCATAAAAAAATCATTGTTTATCGCGTGTTACAAGAACTATTGGTCAATATGAAAAAACACAGTCAATGCAGTTTAGCTGTACTAACTTTCAATAAAAATGAAAATAAATTACAAATTGACTACAGCGATAACGGGTTTGGAGCGGATTTCGATAAAATAAATTCGACAAATGGACTCCAAAATGTGAAAAACCGTATTCTATCCATAAATGGAACATTTACTTTTGACGCTAAACCCAATAAAGGGTTTAAAATAAGTTTCACAGTTCCAATTTAGATTATCAATCTGTTCAATTAAAATAAAGTGTTCAAAGATTTGAATATAAATTTTGAATGCAAGGAATGAAACAATCAAAAGCGATTAGATGAAAAAAAAGTCATCCGCTTTACATAAAAAATTATTATTTTAGGGTCACATATATTAACAGACTTCGATATTTTCTATAAATGAAACTCAAAAAATTCCAATTATCAATTATTGCTCTATTGACCGTGCTTTTTGTTATACAATCCTGCGAAAAAAAGACACCAATAATCACCGAAAAAAAACACAATACAGCAGAAATTGACAAACTATTAGCTGTGGGCTATACCCATTATGATAATGCTAACTTAGATAGTTCCTATTATTATATTAGTAAAGCCAATAATCTTGCTGTTAAAGAAAAAGACACATCTAGGTTTCTCAATTCGTTGGCATGGAAAGCATCTATAGAAATGGACAAAGGGTTATATTTGAGTTGTGAAAACACATTAATTGAAGCTTTCCCCATATTAAAAAACACAAAAAAATATCCCTATGGCAGCTGGAATGTTTATAATACACTTGCTACTAATTACATGTTTCTATTTGATTATAGAAATGCGATTCAATATCACACCAAAGCACTCAAACTAAAAGTAGATCAATTTCATAAATCCAAAAGTTTAAACAATATTGCTTCTGTGTATATGGAGAAACAAGAGTACCAGAAAGCAATACAAATTTTATTGCCTTTGACTTTTCAAAAACAAATAATTAATGATCCAATTGAATTTGCTAGGATAATTGAAAATTTGGGCTATTGTTTTTTTAAAATAAAAGATTCAAGAGCATTTTACTATTTAAATAAAGCACTAATTATAAACACAAAAAATAAATATGAATGGGGATTAATTACGAGTCATATTCGATTTGCTGAATTTTATTTGGAGGATAATCCCAGTTTAGCATACAAATACTCACGTTTAGCTTATGAAAAAGCAACCAAGATAAAAGATATCAATGACCGCTTAATCAGCCTGAGATTACTACTAAAAAATAGCAAGGGAGATGAAACAAAAAAATATGCTTTAGATTATATTCGGATCAATGACAGCAACAATAAAGCAATGCAAATGGCAAAAAATCAATTTGCCAAAATAAAATACGATTCCAAGCAAGAGAGAGAAGAAAACAATACACTTAAAATAGCACAAATAGAAAACGAAATTAAGATCCAAAAACAAAGAAACAGATTGCTATTGCTGCTTTTCATCGGAAGTGCTGGAACAATAACTTCCCTGTCAATTTTTAAAAATTTAAAAAATATATATAAAAGGGAAAAAATCAAATCCACCATTGAAACGGAAAAACGTATTTCAAAAAAATTGCACGACGAAGTGGCTAACGATTTATTTCAAACCATAGCCTTTGCCGAAACACAAGATTTGGGATCTAATGAAAATAAAGATCTATTGCTTTCTAATTTGGGGCATATCTATGACGCTACACGAAACATTTCCAGAGAAAATAGTCCTCTTGTCAAAGGAGCAGAATTTGAAATCCAAATCAAAGAATTACTCAACGGTTTCAATTCCGAAACTGTTAACATTATAGCAAACGGCATAGAAAAAATTAATTGGACATCATTAGATAGCATCAAAAAAATAATAGTGTATCGTGTGATTCAGGAACTGTTAATCAACATGAAAAAACACAGTAATTGTAGTTTAGTTATGTTAATTTTTAAAAAAAATAAAAATAATTTAGAAATAAATTACAGTGATAACGGGATCGGAGCGCCATTAGAAAAAATAATTTATGGAAATGGGCTCCAAAATGCGAGAAACCGTATTCTTGACGTTAAAGGAAATATTACTTTTGAATCCGAACCCAACAATGGATTCAAATCAAGTATTGAATTACCCCTTTAAAGAAAAATATTATGTTTAGTAAAGCTTTAGTAGTCGAAGATTTTGACAGTGTTAGCACCACTATGATAAACGCAGTAAAAGAACTCTCTATTCCTGAAATTCTCTTAGCTAAATATTGTGATGAAGCCTATTTAAAAATTCGAAAAGCGCTATTAAATGAAAAGCCTTTTGACTTATTAATTTGTGATTTATCCTTTAAGAATGATTTCCGCAAGAATAAATTAAACACAGGCGAAGAATTGATAGCCGCTATAAGAAAAGTACAACCGGATATCAAAATAGTAGTTTTTTCCGTCGAAGATAAATCCTTCAAAATAAAATCGCTTTTTAATGATTATGGCATCAATGCTTATATATCCAAAGGAAGAAACAGTATTCCAGAACTTCAAAAAGCTATTCTTGGTATTTACAACGTTAACACAACGATTCTCTCTACCGAATTATCCCATGTATTAAGCAACAAATCACTTCTGGAAATTGAAAAATACGATATTGAACTCCTGAGATTAATCGCCCAAGGATTAATGATGGCAAAAATTGCCTCAGAATTCAAAAATAAAGGAATTACCCCTCATAGTAGTTCAACTCTCGAAAAACGCGTTAATTCCCTTAAAATATACTTCAAGGCCAGAAACAATGCACATCTTGTAGGTATAGCTAAAGATTTGGGATTAGTATAATCCCCCCTCAATTATTTCATTTATTTTTTTGCCTCTTTACGGTTTGCTGTAAGGAAGCTAGTAATATATATTGACCATAGATTTATTCATTAAATAAGAATATGGAATAGGGATATAGTATGTGCAAAAATGAAATATGATAATTATCATGTTAATATAAACATATTCGTCTTAATTTCAATCATTTATAAATATATATGATAGCAAGGCCTTTGGTTTTATACTAACGAATCTTTGAAGTAAAAAATCAATTTTGACTAAAAAACAAGTCAAAAGAATTTCTAAAATTCAAATGAATATAATAGCAACTAGTAAAATGGATAAATGAAAGCAATTACTTCAATTGGAATAATTACTCTTTGCCAAATACTTTTTTTCTGTGATTCAAAAAGGTAAAAAATTGCCCGAAATCTATTTTAGCTACTTAAATTTCAAATAGGATGATGAATTTATAAAAAATAATTCAAAAAAAAGTAAAAAAATACAAGGTCTCCAAAAATTATAAACATCTATATATCAAGCTTATAATTAAAATAAATTACCTTTAATTTAAAATTATTGATTTATAATTTAAAATAATTCGTAAAAATGTGAGAAACCGTAAAAATGGCATCATTTTTAATTCTAAATTTGATTTACATAAAAAAAGGTACTTAATTAAATATAAAGAATTATGGACATAATCGACATAGAAATTGTATCAAGTGCTCCCAAAAGAAAATCTACTAAACATTTAAGTAAAAAATGGGATAAATACTTAGATGACTACAACAACTATCTAAAGGAGTACATTAAGCACTACAAAAAATCGCTTAAGGGAAATCTTATTTCATTATCTATATACCCGTATATGAGAGCAAGGTCTTTGGCTTTATACGAGCTACTCTTTGACGCCATGAACAAATCCATTTTGACTGAAAAACAAGTCAAAAGAATTTCGAAAATTAAAATGAGAACAATTGCGACTTGTAAAATGGCCAAGTAAATGAAGGCAATAACTTTAATTGAAATCATTATTCTTTGCCAATTGAGGTATTTCTATCATTCAAAAACAGTCAAATTACCAAAAAAAACTCGAAATCTATTTTAAGATCCAAAAGTTACATTTATTAGTTGAATTCAAGATTATAAAAAATAATTCAAAAAAAGTAAAAATAAAATCTGCAAACAACAACATATTAAATATTTGAAAATCAAGTTAATAATTACAAGGCATTTGCCCTTAAATAATAAATATTGATTTGTAATTTAAAATAATTTATCAAAATGTAAGAAACCGTAAAGTAGTACTTTTTAATTCATATAAGTTTGCTGCGGAATTAAAAATTTCTTTTTTTAAAACCATCAAAATACATCAAACCATGAAACTATATTATGTTAATAGTTTTCCCAATCTCGAAGGAGATTATGACGTTCATCAAGAAGGTTGTGAGTGCATTCCTAATTTTCTGAGTAGGAAATTTTTAGACTATTTGCCTTCTGTCAAAAGCGCAATTGAAAAGGCAAAAAAGACTTATCCAGAAGCGAATGCCTGTAAAAAATGTTTAACAGAATACTTTATCAATAAATAATGAAATTTAATTTTCTGAAAAAAAATAAAGACATAATAGATTCAGAGGTAAAGGACAATAAATCCAATGTTGCTTCGAAAAACAAAACCGGGGAGAGAAGTAAGGGACGTAAAAGGCATTCTAATAGAAAAGGAATGCGTGTCGGTTCTTATAGCAACTCGTCTAATTTTTTAAAATCAAATGGTTGCCTTTTCATTTTTATCATTTACATCATTTTAGGCTATGTGTCTTACCAACTCTTAAAATAAATTTTAATTAACCCAATACATTCAAATTTTTAGGACTCAACAAAACAAGACATAACTAAAAAATAAAAAACATGGCTTTCATAAAAGTTTATATTCATTTTGTTTGGAATACAAAAAAGAAATTATCGTTTCTTGCCATAAAAGAGATTAGAAAAACCGTTTGGAATCACATCAGGGAAAATGCCCACAAAAAAGGAATTCGATTTGATTTTATTAATGGTTATTCTGATCACAATCACTGTTTAATTGCGCTGAAAGAGAACCAAACAATCGAAGAAGTCATGAAAATCATTCAAGGGGAAAAAAACTTCTTGATTAATAGAAAGGGAATTGCGATTGAATCTTATGCTGAGGAGCTACCCCCATTTTTAGACTTAGAAATAAATAAAAAAATAACATGGGAGGATGATTATTTTACTATTGCCATTAATGAAGCTATGTTCGACCGGATAAGCAACTACAACCAAATTCAAGAACAACGAAATAGTGAAAAAATAATTAATGAAAAATACAAAGAATATTCAATCCAATATGGATTTCGAAAATTTGCGGACAAATAATTTAGTTTAATTTCCATCGTTGATATTAAAAAACCTATTCATCAACTGAGCATTAATTTTAAGAATGGCTAAAGACCTTTAAATTGTTGTTGTAAACTATCTCTAGACATCAATTTTCAACAAATTTAAGATCATAAAAAGGGTCTGAAAATAGGATAAAATAATTATGTCTTTTGTTTTTTCTTTTTCGCCGCTGGAAACAGTACATTATTCAAAATCAATCGGTATCCAGGCGAATTGGGGTGCAAATCGAGTATTGTGGCCGGATCCCCTACTCTATGCTGGTAATCTTCTGGGTCATGGCCTCCAAAAAAAGTATACATACCCTTACCCTTTTCTCCGTGAATATACCGTGATTCCCCGTTAAGTTCACAGGTTCCCATCACCAAAACATTCGATTTTATAAGGGCGGAGTCAAAAGAGGTGGTTTGTCCCATAAACCCTTTAATTAATTGGGTATGGTCTTGACATAACATACTAGGAATAGGATCCCATTTTGCCGAAAATTCCATCAAGGTAAAATAATCATTTTCCATTGGAATTTTCCTTTTTTCGGTCATGTCAATATCCGAAAATTCATAATGTTCCGGTTTTCGATCTAAAATAAAATCCTTGAATGCAAAAGTATTCAAATAATTTATTTTGGATTGATAATTGGGTTCACTCGCATCACCATCAAACATAGCCTCACAAATGTCTACTCCATCGGCAGCCAAAGCGATATCAAAACTATCGGTTGCTGAACACATGGCAAACATAAATCCACCACCTATTACGAAATCCCTAATTTTTTTAGCAACAGCCCCTTTTTCTTCCGATACTTTTTTAAATCCCAATTTGGTTGCCAAGGCTTCAGCAGCTGCCTTTTGGTCCATATACCAAGGCGAATTTCTATTGGATCCATAAAACTTTCCATATTGACCCGTAAAATCTTCATGATGCAAATGCAACCAATCATAAAGTAATAGTTGGTCACTTAAAACTTCTTCATCATAGATAGGCGTGAAAGGGATTTCGGCATAAGTCAAAACCAAAGTCACCGCATCGTCCCATGGTTGCTTGCCTTTGGGTGTATAAACCGCAATTTTAGGTGCTTTTTCAAGAACAACCGTTTCCATATTTTGGGAAGGACTGGAGATTTCATCTAAAATTTGATTGGTTTCGGAATCGGTTAATACTTCAAAACTTACGCCTCGAATTTGGCATTCTTTTCGAATTTCAGGTGCGTCAGGAAATAAAAAGGAACCGCCGCGGTAATTGAGTAACCAACTGGCTTTGTATTTTTTTTCAATACACCAATAAGTAATGCCGTAGGCTTTAAGATGGTTTTGCTGGGTAGTTTCATCCATTGGCAGCAGGATAAAAGACGCGCGTACTGAAAAGGAAACTAGGATTATAAAGATGTAGAATAACTTTTTCGAAGCCATTTTGAAATTTTTAAGTCAAATATAGTAGTTTTTATTTGACCAAAAGGACAAAAAAATTCGCTTTTCAGGCGAATTTAAATATATTTTTTAGAAGGGCATATCGTCATCATCCCCTTCCCCGTTTAAATTACTTCCAAAGGCTTCGTTTGGTGAAGGAAGGTTTTTGGCTTGAAAAGGGTTGTCATCATGATTCATTTTCGATGGTAAATCGTCAAAGCTTCCGCTATAATCGTCAAGATTATCAAATTTACCTAGATTTGCGATAAATTTCAATCGAACGTTTTCAAGGGAACCGTTACGGTGTTTGGCGATGATAAATTCGGCTTGACCAGCAGATGGTGTTTGCTCGTCGTCATCCCATTCGTCAATTTTATAATATTCTGGTCGGTAAATGAACGAAACAATATCAGCATCTTGTTCAATCGCACCCGATTCACGAAGGTCAGACAATAAAGGTCTTTTGCTCGATCCACGCGTTTCTACTGCACGAGATAATTGAGAAAGTGCAATTACCGGGATACCTAATTCCTTGGCCAAGGCTTTCAAATTTCTTGAAATCGTGGAGATTTCTTGCTCTCGGTTTCCCCCTCCTTTGCCGTTTCCGCCAGCAGTCATCAATTGCAAATAATCGACGATGATAATTTTTATGCCGTGTTGTGAAGCTAGACGCCTTGCTTTTGCCCTTAAATCAAAAATAGAAAGCGAAGGCGAATCATCAATAAAAAGTGGTGCTTTTTCTAAGTTTTTAACTTTCACACT
The DNA here is from genome assembly GCA_964535705.1 of uncultured Flavobacterium sp. Taxonomy (GTDB): domain Bacteria; phylum Bacteroidota; class Bacteroidia; order Flavobacteriales; family Flavobacteriaceae; genus Flavobacterium. The sequence goes on along the minus strand of CAZHVE010000026.1, from coordinate 15,001 downwards.
CAATTGTTCCCATTCGTGTTTTTCTAATTTTCCCGTTCTCAATTTTTCAGATGACAAACCTGTTTCCGAAGAAATTAATCTGGTAATCAACTGTACAGAGGACATTTCTAGAGAAAACAAGGCAACAGGATGTCCAAAATCTATGGCTATATTTCGGGCCATCGAGAGTACAAAAGCAGTTTTCCCCATCCCTGGTCGAGCGGCAATAATAATTAAATCGCTAGGTTGCCAACCAGAGGTAATGGCATCCAATTTTGTAAAACCAGTTTCTACGCCGCTTAATCCTTTTTGGTTGGCAATTTCTTCAATTCTCTTCTTGGCTTGCAACACTAAACTTTGCGCCGTTTCGGAGCTTCGTTTTATATTTCCTTGGGTAACTTCATACAGTTTCGATTCTGCTTTGTCCAATAAATCGAAAACATCGGTGGTTTCGTCGTAGGATTCCTCGATAATATCTGAAGAAATTCGAATTAAACTGCGTTGGATATATTTTTGGAGTATGATTCTGGAGTGAAATTCTATATGTGCCGAAGAGGATATTTTTTGCGTTAGCTGAATCAAATAAAAATCTCCTCCAGCCAAGTCTAATTTTGCGTTTTTTCTCAACTGAGCAGAAACGGTTAATAAGTCAATTGGTTGCGTTTCTGTAAACAGCTGAACGATAGCTTCAAAAATATATTTGTGTGACTCTTTATAGAATGCATCCGGTTGTAAAATGTCTATAACCTCATCGACTCCTTTTTTGTCAATCATCATCGCGCCAAGCACTGCCTCTTCTAAATCGAGCACTTGCGGTGGCAATTTCCCTTTTTCAAGGTTAATGATAGTTGTTTTGTCTATTTTAATTGGGTTTATATTCCTGACATTTTCCATGTAGCGAAAGTAGTGAAAAATAAAAAAAAAGTACTGCTGAGTTATTACAAAAAAATGTTAATAAACATTCTTTTTTTGTTAACAACCCAAAAAAAATCCGAAGCTATAAGGCTTCGGATGAAAACATATAATGTAAGATTTTTATTCTTTATACTCTCCCATCTCACTGTATTTCTTCATTCTTTGAGCAACTAATTCTTGTGTTGATAAGTCTTTCAACTCATTGTATCCTTTCATGATATATTGCTCTACTGTTTTAAAGGTAGTCTCCTTGTCATAATGCGCTCCACCCAATGGTTCTGGAATAATATCATCAATCAATTTTTGCTTTTTCATATCCGAAGAGGTCAATTTTAAAGCCTCAGCAGCTTGCTCTTTATAATCCCAACTTTTCCATAAAATTGATGAACACGATTCTGGTGAAATAACGGAATACCATGTATTTTCCATCATATAAACTTTATCGCCCACTCCTATTCCTAGTGCACCACCTGAGGCACCTTCACCTATAACAACAACAATTACTGGTACTTTTAACCGAATCATTTCAATGATGTTTCTAGCGATTGCCTCGCCTTGTCCGCGTTCTTCTGCTTCGATTCCAGGAAAAGCACCTGGAGTGTCCACTAATGACAAAACCGGGATTCCAAATTTCTCTGCCATTTTCATTAATCGTAATGCTTTTCGGTAGCCTTCAGGATTGGCCATTCCAAAATTTCTATATTGACGCGTTTTGGTATTGTATCCTTTTTGCTGTCCAATAATCATAAAAGATTGACCGTCAATTTTACCTAAACCACCTATCATGGCTTTGTCATCCTTAAACCCTCTATCCCCGTGTAGTTCAAGAAAAGTGTCACCACAAAATGCATTAATGTGATCTAATGCATAAGGTCTGTTTGGATGTCTTGATAATTGTACGCGCTGCCAAGCGGTCAGGTTTTTATAGATATGCCTTTTAGTTTCTTCTAGTTTCTTATTGATTTGTTTGCAGGTATTCGTTACATCAATATCCGATTCCTGACCAATAACGAGACATTTGTCTAACTGATCTTCAAGTTCTTTTATTGGAAGTTCAAAGTCTAAATATTCCATGAATTTAGTGTATTTGTTTTTTGATTTGAGGTGCAAAGATAAAATTTAAAATTATCAAAAACGGATATTTTTTATTTATGTAAAACCCATTGCCGCTATAAAATTAGTAAACCCCGATTTTTATTTATCTGCAAAAAAGTGTTTCACAATTCCATTGATGATAACAACAACAAAAATTATTAATGCTCCCATGTAAAATTCAATATTCATTTTTTCTTTTTCGCCAATGATAAAATAGGCTAAAACAATTCCATAAACTGGTTCTAAACTTGTGGTAATCATAACTGTATAGGGTGACAGTTTTTGCATCACTTTCACAGAGGCAGTAAAAGCATAAGCCGTGCAAACTGATGCCAATACCAGAATTAAAATCCAATCCTTTGAAGACAACTTAAAGAAGTTGTCCGTAAATTGATGTTGAAATAGAAAGTATAGGGTTATAAAAAAAACACCTGACAAAAATTCATAGAATGTAATAACCAATGAATCATGCTGTTTTATCAATTTACCATTCAGAAGCGTAAATAAAACTCCTAAAAAAACAGAAAATAAAGCATACGTTATACCCTCAAAATAATTGATTTTGACCTGTAACAGCAAACTAAGTGTGGCAATGATTAGAAGTCCAAAGAAAACTTCATACCAAAGTACCTTTCTCCGATAAAACAGCGGTTCCAAGAGGGAAGCAATAAAAGCACCAAGAGAAAATACAGCTAAAGTGATGGAAACATTAGAAAAATGGATGGCCTTGAAAAACAAAATCCAATGAATGGCAATTAAAAGCCCTACGAAAATCAACTTCAAAAATTCCTTCATCGGAATTTTAAACGATTTCTTTTTAAAAAGTATGAACAGAAAAATAAAAACGCAAGCAAAAAACATTCGATACCAAACTAGAACATCTGCTTTAATTGTTATTAAAGCCCCTAGTATTGCGGTGAATCCCCAAATAAAAACGATTAAATGAAGATTTAAATACGATTGTAATTTATCGTTTCGCATTTCGCAATAAGAAAATAGCCAAGATTCCGAAAACTATATTAGGAAACCATACAGCTAATAATGGGGATACACTTGACTTTTCAGCTAAAACTCCAAAAATTTTATCAAAAAAGACAAAAGCAAAAGCCAGCGCCATTCCAATGGCTAGGCTTAGTCCCATACCGCCTCTTCGCTTCATTGACGAAACTGCGACGGCAATAATAGTAAGTATAAATGCTGAAATTGGAATGCTGTATTTTTTATACAGAACCACCAAATACACGTTGATATTTGATGACCCACGGCTTCTTTCTTTTTTTATAAAGCGGTTTAACTTGCCTAAATTTAATGTTTCGGCAATATAGACCACTGGAGTCAAATCTTCTAAATCAAAACTAAAAACAGCCTCTTTTGTATCTGCTTTTTCAATTTTGTCTTCTAGTTCACCTACCGTTCTTTTTGTATAATTGTACATTGTATAGGTACTGTCTTTTGGATTCCATTTAATCCTGCTAGCTGAAATCTTATAGACTAATCTGTCTTTATTAAACTTCTCCAAACTGAAGTTAAAGGCCACTTTTGACTCGGTGTTAAAACTATTGACGTAAATAAATTCATCATCACTTATCTGGCGGTACACATCCGTATCATCACCCCTCATTATCGCCTTTCCCCCATTTTTAAGGTAGGTATACCGGAAATTATTAAATCCTTCACTGCATTTTGGCAAGATAAAAAACCCCATTAATAAAATAACTACCGAAACAATGGCAGCTCCTATTAAAAAAGGTCTCAAAAACCTCGAAAATGAAATCCCAGAACTCAATATGGCAATGATTTCGGTATTATTGGCCATTTTTGAGGTAAACCAAATAACTGATAAAAACAAAAATATCGGAAACAATAAATTAGACCAATACACAGTAAAATTGTAATAATATAAAACAGTCGCCGAAAATGGGACTTTGTTTTCAATTAGGAAATTGATTTTCTCCGAAACATCAATAATAATACCGATAGGCGCAAACAAAAGTAACATTACCGCAAAAGTGGATAGGTATTTTTTTAATATATATTGGTCTATTATATTCATTTTTTTATTGTGGGGTGTTAGGTGTTAGGTGATGGATACTGGCAAATTATTACCTAAAATCGTGAACCTGTAACCCTAAACCTAATTACAATCTCTGGCTCATATTTCGAACCATCATTTCTTTCCAAACTCTAAAATCTCCGGCTAAGATATGTTTTCTGGCCTCACGAACCAACCACATATAGAACCCTAGATTGTGTATCGTTGCAATTTGCTTCCCAAGGTATTCATTGGCTGCAAACAAGTGGCGTAAATAGGCCTTTGAGTATTCCGTGTCCACAAAAGTATGACCCATTTCGTCTACTGGCGAAAAATCGTCTTCCCACTTTTTGTTTTTAATGTTAATGGTCCCGTTGGCGGTAAACAACATCCCGTTTCTGGCGTTTCGTGTTGGCATGACACAATCAAACATGTCGATTCCTAACGCAATATTCTCCAAAATATTTATTGGAGTTCCAACGCCCATCAAATAACGAGGTTTGTCTTCCGGCAAAATTTCGCAAACTACCTCAGTCATAGCATACATTTCTTCTGCGGGTTCTCCTACTGAAAGTCCACCAATGGCGTTACCCTGCTGACCTGAATTCGCTACATATTCAGCCGATTGCTGACGTAAGTCTTTATAGGTGCTTCCTTGAATTATAGGGAAAAAAGTTTGTTCGTAACCATATTTAAAAGGTAATTTATCTAAATGTGTAATGCATCTGTCCAACCACCTATGAGTCATGTGCATCGAGCGTTGCGCATATCGATAATCACAAGGATATGGTGTACATTCGTCAAAAGCCATGATAATGTCAGCTCCAATGGTTCGTTGAATTTCCATTACATTTTCGGGAGTAAAAAAATGGTAGGAACCATCAATATGTGATTTGAATTTTACGCCTTCTTCCTTGATTTTCCGGTTTGCCGAAAGCGAATACACCTGATAACCACCAGAATCCGTCAATATATTTCGATCCCAGTTCATAAATTTATGCAATCCACCTGCTTTTTCTAGAATTTCAGTCTGTGGACGCAAGTACAAATGGTAGGTGTTCCCGAGAATTATATCCGGATTAATATCCTGTTTCAACTCTCGTTGATGCACTCCTTTTACCGAGGCAACTGTACCCACTGGCATAAAAATTGGAGTTTCAATCACCCCGTGATCGGTTGTTATTGTTCCTGCTCTAGCTTTGGTATTTAAATCTTTTTGGAGTAAATCGAATTTCATAGGCGCAAATATAAGTTAATTTAAAAACTAAAAAAACTACTACTCTATTATGTTTGTTCAGGATATTACAAAATGACAAATAATCATTTTTTAACATTTTATTAACAAGCAGTCAAAGTATAGATACCATTTCAATTTGTTCCTTTGAAAAAAATAATTTCAATGACTGCATTTTTTAAGCCATTTTCAAAGTTAGAAAAAACAATACTTTTTATAATTTTCATACTCTATTTTCATAATTTATTTATCGATATAATGCAGGTTGATGCCGCTCAATACGCCAGTATATCTGCCCAAATGAGTTTTACAAATTCCTATTTGCAGGTCAAAGAATTTATCTATGATTATCTCGATAAACCTCCTTTATTGTTTTGGTTATCCAGTAGCAGTTTCAAGCTTTTTGGTTTAAGTAATTTCGCTTACAAGCTACCTGCATTTTTGTTTTTAATATTTTCCTTGTATGGATTGTATCGGTTTGCCCTTTTGTACTACACACCAAAAATAGCCAGAAACAGCTTGCTTATTTTAGCATCAACACAATCTTATTTTTTAATGACAAACGATGTTCGAACCGACGGATTATTGACATCATCGGTTATAATTTCGGTCTGTTTTTTCTCGTATTATTTTGAAAAAGGGAATTGGAAAAACTTAGTTTTAGGCTCGGTTTTCACCGCTTTAGCTATGATGTCCAAAGGTCCCATTGGACTTGTTACTGTATTATTACCCATTGGCATACATTTGCTATACCACAAAAAATGGAAGCACATTTTTAGTCTAAATTGGCTTCTAGTATTTTTCATAATTGCAATCTTACTTGTTCCAATGTCATACGGACTGTACACCCAGTTCGATTTGCATCCTGAAAAAATTACAAATGGAGTTAAAGGTCAAAAAGGTTTGTATTTCTTTTATTGGTTACAAAGTTTTGGACGCATCACTGGCGAAAATGTTTGGAACAATAATCAACCTTGGTACTTTTTTATAAATTCTAGCCTTTGGGATTTTTTCCCTTGGTTTCTGCCTTTGCTTTTTGCGTTGTTTTATAAAATAAAAAGTTTATTTAAACCTAATAAAGAAATTGTAGAAATCATAAGTATATCTGGTTTTGTTCTTGTTTTTATATTGTTGTCACTGTCTAAATACAAACTACCCCATTATGTCTTTGTCACATTTCCGTTTGCAGCAATCCTGGTGTCTGAGTATTTTTCGAAAATAAGTGAAAAAATTTGGAGAAATTGGAGGATTTTACATCTTGTTTTAGCGGTTATAATTCTGATCTTATTTATTATTTATCCTCTATTTTTCTTTACAGAGATTAATTATTTGGTATTTATTTGCATCGCTTTACAAGCATATATTTTATACCAATATTACAAATCGAAAGAAAACTCGGTAGCACAATTAGTGAGTTTAATTGTAATGCTTAATGTCTTTTTTTCTTTTGTGTTTTATCCTAAATTACTTGAGTTTCAATCAGATTCAGTTGCTGCAAAATATGTCATAAATAGTGACGTCAAAGAGGAAGTTTATCTTTTTGAAAAGCACTCCCATTCTTTTAGTTTTTATATCAAAAATCCTTTTGTAAAAGTCATTCAAAAAGAACAGATTCAAAAAATAAAAAAATCGTTTTGGATTTATTTATCCCAAGACGAATTAAAAGAATTAGCGGATTTAAAACTAAATATAACTAAAAAAGTTAGTTTTGCAGATTATCCAATAACTCGATTAAAGATGAACTTTTTACTCTCCGATAAAAGAAACAACGCGGTTACAACTAAATTTTTAATCCAAGTAAAAAATTAATTATGAAAAAACTATCTATTATAATTCCTGCCTATAACGAAGGGAGAACCATACATTTCATCTTAGATAAAATAAAAAAAGTTCAACTTACAAACGGCATCGAAAAAGAGATAATAATTGTAAACGATTGTTCAAGTGACAATACTGAAGAAGTTATAAAAGAATACATTAACTCCAATCTTGATTTAAATATTCAATACTTAAAACACGAGGTAAACAAAGGAAAAGGCGCAGCATTACATACCGGAATTCAGAATGCTTCTGGCGAATTTATCATTATTCAAGACGCCGATTTAGAATACAATCCTGAAGAATATAACCTATTATTGCAACCCATACTAGATGGTTTTGCAGATGTGGTTTACGGTTCCCGATTTATGGGTGGCAATCCCCACAGAATTCTTTTCTTTTGGCACACTATTGGTAATAAGTTTTTAACATTGGTATCAAATTTATTTACTAATTTAAATTTGAGTGACATGGAAACCTGTTACAAAATTTTTAATACTCAATTAATTCAAAGTATAAAATTAAACGAAAAACGATTTGGCTTTGAACCAGAAGTTACCGCAAAAATTGCCCGTATTCCAAAAATTAGAATCTACGAAGTAGGTATTTCATATTATGGAAGAACTTATGAAGAAGGAAAAAAAATAGGCTGGAAAGATGGTTTTAGAGCACTCTATTGTATCGTGAAGTATGGCTTTCTAAGATTGAATTAATCAAGATTTATCTCTATTTTGCGATGCTAAAAATGGCTTTTAAAGTAAAAAAAACTAATATAATTATGGCATTACTAGAAGAATTGGAACAACAAGGAGTATGGCTTTTTAAATATAGAGGAAAACTTCCAGTGATTGTATTACTCATAGGTATAATTCTATACCTTCAAACTAAAATCTACCCGAATACCTTTTTCATTGAAGACACTCCCTATGAAATTTACTATGAATTCTTTTGCTTGGCAATAAGTTTATTGGGCTTAGGTATTCGAATTTACACCGTTGGACATACACCTAAAAATACTTCGGGCAGAAATAGAAACGAACAAATTGCAGAAACGATTAATACCTCCGGAAGCTACTCAGTGGTAAGGCATCCTCTGTATCTTGGTAATTTTTTCATGTGGATGGGACCCGCATTACTGTCGGGTAATTTTTGGTTTCTAGTTGCTTTTTGTTTTTTTTATTGGGTCTATTATGAACGAATCATGTTTGCCGAAGAACAATTCCTCAGAAGGAAATTTGGAACTATTTACACGGATTGGGCTGAAAAAGTGCCTGCCTTTATTCCTAATTTTAAAAAATTTAAAAATCCAGAACTAGCATTCAGTTGGATAAAAATAATTAAAAAAGAAATAAATGGAATAGCAGGAATATTTATAATATTCTCCTTTTTTGATGTAGCAGGGCATTTCATTCAAAATGAAAATAATTATAATTATTTCATTATTATATTATGCGCTTTGACTATTATGATGAATCTAATAATGAGATTTATTAAAAAAAGAACCACACTGCTTAATAATATGGGCGATTAAGACATAAATTCCTATTCAAAAGATTCATTAGAAGAAAGAAACGATCCTGCTTTAGCAGGATTTTTTTGCGATAATTGAAATTTAAAAATTTACAACTAAATAACCCGTTGGGTGTAATTATTAAAAACCTAAGTTCGTGTTTTTTGTGCAGTAAAACGGAACAAAAAATGCCTGTCTGCGACAGGCAGATATCGAGAACCGTTTTTAATGAAATTTTTCTTTTTCTCGATACGATTTTCTATCGAAAATCACTCGAACTGACGAAAAATTATCATCAAAAACTAATTACACCCAACGGGTTACTAAATACTATTAATTAACAATAATTCCTACATTCAAATAGTTAATTAACAATGACTTATGTTTTAATTTATTTAATTTTATGATGCTCGAAAAGCGGGCAATGGGTTAATTAATAAACTTATAATCATTCGTCTGAATTAATAATTAAAAACAATTATCATGGAAAACTCAGGTAAAAAACAAGAAGCCGGAAAAACAAAGTCAAGTGAAGCGCAAGATTTGAGAGATTTATTTGAAGTTGGATTAAAAGACATTTACAATGCCGAAAAAGTGTTGTCCAAAACATTGCCAAAAATGGTTGAAAATGCTTCCTCGCCTGATTTGGTTAAGGCTTTACAAAATCACTTAAATGAAACCGAACAACAAGTTTCCCGCTTGGAACAAGTATTTAAAGCCACCGGAATTAAACCCGCTACCAAAAAATGTGAGGCAATGGAGGGATTATTGAAAGAGAGTGATGGTATTATGGGAGAAACCAAAAAAGGTTCGGTGCGTGATGCCGGAATTATCGCTGCAAGGCAAAAGGTAAAACATTACGAGATTGCATCCTACGGCACTTTGCATGCTTATGCAAAAACCCTTGGAGAAGACAAAGCCGCAAACTTGCTTGCAATGACTCTGAACGAAAATAAAAAATCTGATGCTGACTTGACCGAAATTGCAAGGTCTGGCATAAATCCGAATGCTGCCACAGCAAGAATTAATTGGTAATTTTGAATGAAATTAATAATTTTCTTGTCGTATTAGAAGCCTGTTAAATACAGGCTTTTTTTGTGATTTTTTAGCTCTTCGAATTCTACTCTAAAATTCGAGAGAATATAAAATGGCCTTGCAAAGGAAATCGTATCATTTAGCATCAAAGAAACCGTAATGACACATTCTAAAAACCCTAAATTTATCGGCAATTAAATCCTGACAACTATTCTAAAAATCATTTGCCTCACGCCAAAATAAAAATTACATTTGCAGCACTTTAACTTTTACATCTAAAATGAAGCGCAACACACAACAATTAAATGATTTAACGATCCAAGTCAGAAGAGACATTCTTCGCATGGTACACGCTGTCAATTCAGGTCATCCTGGTGGTTCACTAGGCTGTGCCGAATTTATGATTGTATTATACCAAAACCTAATGGAACGGAAAGAAGGTTTTGATATGGACGGAATAGGAGAAGACCTTTTCTTCCTTTCGAACGGTCATATTTCTCCACTTTTTTATAGCGTCTTAGCAAGAAGCGGTTATTTTCCCGTTTCGGAATTAGCGACCTTTCGCCTTATTAATTCTAGATTACAAGGGCACCCAACAACGCATGATGGTTTGCCGGGTGTGAGAATAGCTTCGGGCTCTCTTGGACAAGGATTGTCTATTGGAATTGGTGCTGCACAAGCAAAAAAGTTAAACGGCGACAATCATCTTATCTACACTTTACACGGGGATGGCGAATTGCAAGAAGGTCAAAACTGGGAAGCCATTATGTATGCTTCTGCCAAAAAGGTAGACAATCTAATTGCCACCATCGATTTGAACGGAAAACAAATTGACGGAACCACCGACGAGGTATTGGCAATGGGAAGTATTCGCGCCAAATTTGAAGCCTTTGATTGGGATGTTCTGGAAATAACTGCAGGAAACGACATCGAGGCTATTATAGCTGGGATGAACGATGCCAAATCAAGAACCGGAAAAGGGAAGCCTGTTTGTGTACTATTGCATACCGAAATGGGGAATGGCGTAGATTACATGATGTACAGTCACGCTTGGCACGGAAAAGCGCCTAACGATGCACAACTTGAAAATGCATTGAGCCAAAACTATAATACAGGAGGGGAAAGCGACTATTAAATCAGATTGCAGATTTTAGATTGTAGATTTTATGTTCATGAAAAATCTTTCAATTTTGAAATCTTTTAATCTTTCAATAAAGAAAAATGAAAAAATATACAAATACAGGAAGTAAAGATACACGTTCCGGTTTCGGGGCAGGAATGACTGAACTAGGTCAAACCAATAAAAACGTTGTGGCACTTTGTGCGGATTTAATTGGCTCATTGAAATTTGACGATTTCAAGAAAAATCATCCAGAGCGTTTTTTCCAAATTGGGATTGCTGAGGCCAACATGATTGGAATCGCCGCTGGATTAACCATTGGTGGAAAAATTCCTTTTACGGGAACTTTCGCCAACTTTTCCACTGGAAGGGTCTACGACCAAATCCGACAATCCGTTGCGTATTCTGAGAAAAACGTTAAAATTTGTGCCTCCCATGCTGGATTAACTTTGGGCGAAGATGGGGCAACGCACCAAATATTAGAAGACATCGGACTGATGAAAATGTTACCTGGAATGACGGTAATCAATACTTGCGATTACAACCAAACCAAAGCGGCCACATTAGCCATTGCCGACCATCATGGCCCTGTTTATTTGCGTTTTGGACGCCCCGTGGTGCCTAACTTTATGCCTGCTGACGAACCGTTCGTAATCGGGAAAGCAATTGTATTGAACGAAGGAACCGATGTAACGATTGTAGCCACCGGACATTTGGTTTGGGAAGCACTAATCGCTGCTGAAGCTTTGGAAGCCAAAGGAATTTCGGCAGAAGTGATCAACATTCACACTATAAAACCCTTGGATGAAGCCGCCATTTTGAAATCATTGGCAAAAACCAAATGTATCGTTACTGCCGAAGAGCACAATATCCTTGGAGGTCTTGGCGAAAGCGTGGCGAGAATTTTGGCTTTGAACACGCCTACTCCACAAGAGTTTGTGGCTGTACAGGATAGTTTTGGCGAAAGCGGAACACCAGCACAACTAATGGAGAAATACAAGCTGAACAACCAAGCGATAGAGGCAGCAGTGGAAAGAGTAATCAAGAGAAAGTAAAATTATTGCATATTTTTTAGCATAAAAAAACCTCGAAAGTCTAAACTTTCGAGGTTTTTTATTTGAAAAAAAATCAAATTATTTTAGTGACAGCTTTTATCTAAATGTTTTCTTATTCTTAAAGTAGTTGTCCCATCTCCTGAACAATCAGGAATGCCTATTGGCTCACTTTTTGTTATTGTTTCATTTTCAGTGGTTAATGGATCATCTTGAACAACAAATAAATTATAAGGATAATATTTACTAGGCCCAGCAATACCCGTAGGTTTTGTAATTTCCAACTTTGTTGTATAATTATCCCCATCGTCATCAATGTCTAGGAAATTCGGAATACCATCGCCATCCGTATCATCAGGATTTGTTGAAGGTGTAGTAGGATAATTAACTGAATTTCTGTAATCATACATATACCTATTGCCGTCCAAATCCTCTTGATAATTTAAAATACCATCACCATCAGTGTCTAACCTTTGAATTTCATATAATTTAAAACTAAATACGAGTGGTGCATAACTAGGAATAGAACCTGGACCGTTTTGAAAATAAGCTAATCCAGAAGGGATAAACATCACCCCAGCACCGAATTTTGTATAATCTGTTGTCCCATCGGATATTCCATTTACTTTATGGTCTTCATAACTCCCCGTTTTAAATTGCGGAAAAATTTCCCCCCAGCCCTTTATAGTCCCTAACAGACTGAAATATTGTTTTGGAAATTTGGATTCTTCAAATTGGGTGGCAGTAACCGAAGTGAAATTATCAACAGTTGTACTCTGCAAATAACTCCCACTATAGGATGTCCATACAGCATCGGTATTAGTTGGCGATTCCCCTCCTAAACCAGTCACAATATCCTTTTCACCCTCTCGTATTACTAAATAATAAATGGTATATTCTATACCATGAAGATTAACTGGTCGAGTTAGCAATTTAGGAAAGGTAGTCCTATTTAAATAAGACATGATAGAAGGTTGTCCGGCATCAATTTTTGCAATCGTCACATCCTTATCAGCAAAATTTGGATCAGTAAAATCCATAACTAAATAATGAGTGTCTAAATAGGTTTCAATAGTTGCATTATCCGCATCAAATTGTACTTTATAGTCACGGGCAGGGGTAATTTCGGTAGGGGTATCATTGTTTGAACAGGAAAATAAAGAGAAGGTTGTAATTAATACAATAAAATAAAACTTAAATTTGTTCATTATAGCTAATTTTTGAGTGCGCAAGATACAATTTTGATTTATTTTTGCGTAGTATTTAACTTCGATTTTGGAAAATTTATGAGAATAGATAAATATTTGTGGTGCGTGCGTTATTATAAAACACGAAACATGGTGACCGAAGCTTGCAAAAAAAATCATATCACCGTAAATGGGCAAGTTGCCAAAGCATCAAAGGAAGTTTTTGCTACCGACAAAATAACGTTTAGAAAAGACCAAATCACCCAAATCATCACCGTATTGGATATTCCCGAAAATCGTGTGGGTGCCAAACTAGTCGATGTATATCGAAAAAACGAAACCCCGGCAGAAGCCTATGAACATTTAGAACTATTAAAATTATCCAAGGAACATTATCGAAAAAATGGTGACGGTCGTCCAACAAAAAAAGACCGTAGGGATATCGATGATTTTGGAAATCAAAAAACGGAATAAAAAAAGAAAGCAACAGCACTAAAACAAACTTCAACTCTCAATCAAAATTCATAAAAAATGAGCCAAAATATCATCTTATCCAATCAAGAAATCGAGCACACCATCAAAAGAATCGCCTATCAAATCTATGAAACCTTTGTAGAGGAAGATGAAATTGTCATTGCAGGAATTACCACCAACGGATTTATTTTTGCCCAAAAAATTACCGAAGCCTTGAAAAGTATCTCGCCTTTAAAAGTGTCGCTTTGCGAAGTGCAAGTCAACAAACAAAATCCCGAATTGCCCATTCACACATCATTGACAAAAGAGCAATACAAGAATAAAGGCTTAGTGCTAGTGGATGATGTTTTAAATTCTGGCACGACATTGATTTATGCCGTAAGGCATTTTCTGGATGTTCCCCTGAAAAAATTCAAAACTGCGGTATTGGTAAATCGAAACCATAAAAAATATCCCGTAAAAGCGGACTTTAAGGGTATATCTCTTTCCACTTCTTCACTCGAACACGTGCAAGTGGTCTTTGATGAAAACGGAAATAGTTATGCGTATTTAAGCTAGTATTTTCAGGATATCCTCAACAGTCTCGTCTTTGGTTTTACCATCGATTGGCACTACATGTTGGGCTTGATTGTAATAAAAACTTCTTTCGAAAAGATGCTTGGCAATAAATTCCTTGATTTCGTCCTCACTCTTATTGGAAATTAAAGGCCGTTTGCTTTTGTTGGAAACCAATCGATTCGTTAAGGATTCAACAGAGGCCTTGAGGTAGATCGAAAAAATATCCGCTCTTTTTAGGAGTTCGTGATTGTTGGCATAACAAGGTGTTCCTCCCCCTAGCCCAATAATTTGCGTTTCGGAGGAATCCAACAATTCGATCAAAATTTCCCGTTCCAATTTTCGGAAATAGAGCTCCCCTTTTTGTTCAAAAATTTCATTAATAGACAAGTTGGTTCGTTCTTCGATACTTTTGTCCAAATCCACAAAGGAAATTCCGGTTCTTTTTGAGAGCCTACTGGCGATTGTAGACTTGCCACAGCCCATATAACCTAATAAAATAATTTTTCTCATTTGAATAAAACCTTATGGATTAAGGCATTAAAGGGGTTTGTTAAAAAAAGACAAATTTATAGTAAAATACCTTTGAATAGTTAAAAATAAGACCTTATATTTGCACCCGCATTCAAGAAAGGGAAATGACTCGATAGCTCAGTTGGTAGAGCACATCACTTTTAATGATGGGGTCCTGGGTTCGAGCCCCAGTCGGGTCACAATTTTTTAGGCAAAAAGTCTTAGCGAGAAGTTTATCCCGAATAGCGAAGCTAGAGGGAAGCCCCAGTCGGGTCACATTTTTTGTTATTTAAACATCCCTTTCTTGAAGCATTGACTCGATAGCTCAGTTGGTAGAGCACATCACTTTTAATGATGGGGTCCTGGGTTCGAGCCCCAGTCGGGTCACTAAAAGTTGTCCGCCGCGGCGGATGACTTTTTTGGTTTATAGGCCACGTGGAGAAACGGTAGACTTGCCAGCTTGAGGGGCTGGTGCTCGCAAG
>CAZHVE010000025.1:0-27960 GCA_964535705.1 uncultured Flavobacterium sp. | reverse complement strand
TTTTAGTTTTGTTTGTTTTTGTTTTAGTGTCTAATGTTTCGGTTTTTGGTCAAACAATTGCTGGAAAAAGCACGGATTCAAATACTACTATCGAAAATAATCTTGTAGAAAAAGAAGCTACTTCAAACACTTCTAATATGAATTTTGTGATTTGGTTCATGGGATCAAAACAAAATCCAAGCACGACAATAATTCCAGCAGGCGAAAATACAAGAAAACAATTTATAACTTCTGGATTAGCTCCAAACCGTTTGCTAATTAAAGCTTTTTTGAAAAAAGCAGTTAACTTTGAGGTTGCATCAGCTTAATTCAAACTAAAATAAAATCATAAAAAAAGCTAATCGTTACGATTGGCTTTTTTTTGGAGAAGTATCCAAATGCAAAGAAATGTTGCAGTTAAATAGTATTAACGAAACTTCAAGGCTACGGGCAGTGGTTTTAGGTTCTGCAATCAGTAATGGGCCAACGCCTAGAATTGAAGATGCTTATGACCCTAAATCACTCGAGCATATTTTGGCGGGAACCTATCCGCTGGAGTCCGCTATGGTGTTGGAAATGGAAGCCTTTAATCTAGTTTTAAATAAATATGGAGTAACTGTTTTTCGTCCCCAATTAATAGCCAATTACAATCAAATTTTTGTTAGAGACATTGGTTTCGTAATTGGTGATATTTTTATTAAATCAAATATTCTACCAGACAGAGAACGAGAATTGGATGCCATCCAATATATTATCGACCAAATTGACCCTAAAAAAGTCCTTCGCCCTCCCGAAAAAGCACATATTGAGGGCGGAGATGTGATGCTTTGGAATGATTATATTTTTATTGGAACCTATAAAGGAAGTGATTATGCCGATTATATAACTGCAAGGACCAATGCCAAAGGCGTTCAATACATCAAAGATTTATTTCCCAATAAAATCGTAAAGGAATTTGATTTGGTAAAATCTAAAATTGAAGCTCGTGATAATGCCTTACATTTGGATTGCTGCTTTCAGCCCGTTGGAAAAAACAAAGGTATAATTTATAAAAGGGGTTTTCGCGAAGAGGCAGATTATATGTTTTTAGTGAACCTTTTTGGAAAGGAAAATCTGTTTCACATCACAAGGAAAGAGATGTATAATATGAACTCCAATGTTTTTTCTATTGACACCAATGTTGTGGTTTCCGAAAAAAAATTCAATAGACTCAATAATTGGTTGCGGTCACATGAATTTGTGGTAGAAGAAATTCCGTATGCCGAAATTTCCAAACAAGAGGGGTTGTTGCGTTGCTCCACTTTGCCTTTAATTCGAGAATGAGAAATGTTGTAGGTTATAGGTTTTATGTTGTGTAGGGATTCAGTAAAACGAAAAAAAATGAAGAGTTATAAAGATTTAGAAGTTTATAGTTTAGGTTTGGAATTGTTTTATAAGTGTCATTCGTATTCATTAAAACTCCCAAAACATGAAATGTATGAATTGGGAAGTCAATTAAGAAGGTCTTCTGATTCGGTTTCAACAAATATTGTGGAGGGATATGGAAGAAAAAAATATAAAGCAGATTTCGTAAAGTTTCTTACTTATTCTTATGCAAGTTGTCTTGAAACCGTATTTCACATAGAAAAAATAGCCAAATTGTATCCTGAGATTATAGAAAACGAACAGGAATTTATCAATAGATACAATGAGTTAAGCGCTAAGATATATAATTTTATAAAGTATGTAGAAGATAATTGGAAAACGTAATTTCGCAATCCACACAACTTACAACTATCAACTTATAACCTACAACAAAGGCAATGAACCAAACAACAAATTCCATCTTGATGATTCGTCCCGTGGCTTTTCGTATGAATGAACAAACGGCCGTAAACAATTATTACCAAAAGCAGTTAGGAGATCTATTGCCGGCAACGGTGAACGCGAAGGCTCAAGAAGAGTTTGATGCTTTCGTAAAAAAATTGCGAGCCGTTGGGGTAAATGTCATTGTGGTTGATGACACCATAGAGACAGACACGCCAGACAGCATTTTTCCGAACAACTGGATTTCATTTCACGAAAATGGAGATGTGGTTTTTTATCCCCTATTTGCCGAAAACCGCCGTGAGGAACGTCGCGACGATATTCTGGATGTTCTGGAAGACAATAATTTTGTTATCAACGAAATTATGGATTATACCTCTGCCGAGGAGGATGGGTTTTATCTGGAAGGTACTGGAAGTATCGTTTTGGATAGAGAAAATGGCAAAGCGTATTGTGCCCTGTCAGCTCGTGCCGACGAAGAATTATTCATAGAATTTTGCGAAGATTTTGAGTTTTATCCAGTATTGTTCGAAGCCTTTCAAACAGTGAACGACGAACGAAAATTGATTTACCATACGAATGTGATGATGTGTATTGGCGAGACCTTTGCAGTTATTTGTGCCGATTGTATCGACGATAAAAAAGAACGCAAAATGGTGTTGGACAGTTTAAAGGGAGATGAAAAGGAAGTTATTTTGATTACGGAAACCCAACTCAATAATTTTGCCGGAAACATGCTCGAAGTAAGAGGGGCTGATGAGAGAAGGTATTTAGTGATGAGTACTTCGGCGCATCAAAGTTTGACAAAAAAACAAATTGCCCAACTCGAGGAACATGTGACTATCTTGAGTTCCAGCCTTGAGACCATCGAAGCCTATGGTGGGGGAAGTGCCAGGTGTATGATGGCAGAAATTTTCCTGCCAAAAGAAGAGTAGCAAACCATTCCTTTTTTTGTACTTTTGTCCAATGAAAAATAAAAAAACTTTGGTGCTAGGCGCTTCTGCGAAACCAGATAAATACGCCTATAAAGCCATAATGTTGCTTGTTGATAAAGGATATTCCGTGCTTGCTATCGGTCAAAATGCAGGGGAAGTTGCTGGAATAAAAATCCAGACCAAAGCTATTCCTTTAAAAAATATAGATACCATCACCTTATATTTGAGTCCTAAAAGGCAAATAGATTATTACAACTACATAGTGGAGTCACATCCAAAACGCGTAATTTTTAATCCTGGTACCGAAAATCCGGAGCTTTATCAATTGTTAGAATTAAATAATATTAAAGTTGAAGTAGCCTGTACCCTTGTATTGTTAGCTACTAACCAGTATTAAGTTTAAAAGCCTCCGCCTTTTGAGGGATGGAAGCTTTACGAGAATATCTCTAAATAATCTTCTAGTTTTCAAATTATCTAATTCCCAAATTCACTATTTTTGCATTTATGGAATTTTCATCAAAACTTTTAGAAAAAGCAGTGAACGAAATGGCTCAATTGCCAGGAATAGGTAAACGAACGGCCTTGAGATTGGTTTTGCATTTGTTGAAACAACCCAAAGATCATACGGGTTTTTTAGCGCATTCGTTGACTACAATGCGAGAAGAGGTGAAATTTTGTGTAGGCTGCCACAACATTTCCGATGTCGATATCTGCGAAATTTGTTCCAACACTAAAAGAAATCATCAAATAATTTGTGTAGTCGAGGACATTCGAGATGTAATGGCAATAGAAAATACGGGTCAGTTTAGGGGCATTTACCACGTACTTGGAGGGAAGATTTCGCCAATTGACGGGGTTGGCCCCAGTCAATTGAATATTAACACTTTGGTCGAAAAAATAAAATCAGGTACGGTTTCCGAAATTATTTTT
This sequence comes from uncultured Flavobacterium sp., assembly GCA_964535705.1. Classification (GTDB taxonomy): domain Bacteria; phylum Bacteroidota; class Bacteroidia; order Flavobacteriales; family Flavobacteriaceae; genus Flavobacterium. The sequence continues at coordinate 24,310 of CAZHVE010000025.1, read as the reverse complement.
GCGTTAAGCTCAACAATGGAAGGAGATACCACTAATTTTTACATTTATAAACAAATTCAGGATTGCGACATTATAACTTCTACAATTGCGAGGGGAATTTCCGTTGGAGACGAACTGGAGTATGCAGATGAAGTCACTCTTGGAAGAAGTATTTTACAAAGAGTGCCCTTTGAAAAGTCCTTTAAAAATAATTAATCCTCTATAAAAAATAGCAATACTTTTGAATTGTGAAATGAAAAGCTATATTTGTTACAAAAATATGAAAATGAACAAATCACTATTGTTTTTATGGCTGGGAATTAGCACATTGTTTACTTCTTGTGTAACTACTAAAGACTTAATTTATCTACAGAAAAAAGATGGAGACGAAGTTGTAGCTCCCACCTCGACAGTAGCTTCAAAGCCATATAGGCTGCAAACAAATGATGTTTTAAGTATCACCATAAAAGCTGACGACCCTAAGTTAGTCACTATTTTTAGCCCGACGAATCAAGGCGAAGCAGGAAAGTCTGAATCTGGACTCTATTTTGACGGATTTACGGTTGACGATCATGGGAATATAAGAATTCCGGTTTTAGGCGAAATAAAGGTAATTGGTTTTACGGTGGAAGAAGTAAGAACAAAAATCGAGAAACAATTATTGGCCGACTATTTTAATAAGGAAGCCAATATTTTTGTAACTGTAAAACTCGCCGGGTTCAAATACACGACCAGTGGAGAAATCGGAAGTATAGGAACCAAGACTGTTTTTCAAGATCATTTGAACATAATGCAAGCAATAGCAAATTCTGGCGATATAAAAATTACAGGAAACAGAAAGGCGGTCACCATAATTCGTCAATTATCCACTGGAATCGAGATGCACGATATCGATCTTACCGACATCAATGTGATGCAATCCCCTTATTATCATTTACAACCCAATGATTTCATTTATGTTAAACCTCTTAAAAAGAATGCTTGGGAAACTTTTAAAACAGGAATGGAAGGTTTTACATCCATTGTTTCATTAATAACATTGGGGACAACACTTTATTTACTGTTTAAAAATTAATTTAAATCAAAAAATGTTAGATATAAAAGATTTTTCGATTTTTGAAAATCAGTCAGGATTTGACTTTAAAGGTTTTTTAATAAAAATCGCAAGTTATTGGAAGTGGTTTATCATTAGTTTGATAATCACTTTCGCCATTGCCTATCAGGTAAATATCCGTAAGGAAAAAATTTACGCAATGGAAACGCTGATCTCTGTTAAGGAAGAAAATAATCCTTTTTTTACGTCCAATACTAGTTTGGTTTTTAACTGGGGAGGTACTTCAGACCAGGTTCAAGCCATTTCTACAACTTTGCAGTCAAGGTCTCATAATGAGTTAGTCGTTGAAAAATTGCAATATTACATTAGTTATTTTGTGCAAGGAAAGTACAATCTTATGGATGCTTATGGCGCCGTTCCTTTTTATGTGGGTATCGATAAAAACAAGGGCCAAATAGTAGGAAATCTTATTGGAATCAAGTTTTTGAGCGAAAATTTATATCAAATTAGAATTCCATTCCCAAGTAATTCACTTTCAATAGTCAACTATTCTGATAATTCCTATGGTCAAACAGCTGTTGCCCAAGGAGAATTTGTTAAACAATACAAAGTTGGAGAACAAGTTTCATTGCCTTTTTTAAATTGGAAATTGCAAATAAAGGATAATCCAGGTTTTTACAAAGGGAACGAATATTTTGTTCAATTTAATGATTTTGATGGTACAGTATCTGCTTATAAAGGAATAGCTGTTAAATCAGATGATAAGGGAGGTTCGATAATAACGCTTGGAATGCAAGGTCCTAACAAGGCTAGAATGGTTGAGTATTTGAATTCTACCGTAAAGATGTTGATTAAAAGACAATTAGACGATAAAAATCAATTTGCCACAAACACCATAGACTTCATCGATAGTACTTTGGTGGCGATGGAATCGCAACTCAAGGAAACTACAAACGAGTTAAAGTCATTCAGAAAAGACAAAAATATATTTGAGATTGAAGATGGTGGAGCAAAATTCTCGAGTCAGATTTTAGAATTTGATATTAAAAGAGATGAAATAATACGTAAAACAGCCTATTATAATTCTTTAAAAAATTACTTAAAAAATAGCGTTGACTATGCTAAGCTTCCTGCGCCATCTGTAGCGGGAATTGAGGATCCAAATGTTGTTGCGAATGTGTCGAAATTGATTTCGCTTTCCACCCAAAGATCAGAAATGGCTTATGCGGTAAAAAGCGATAAAATTTTCAAGGATTTTGACAATCAAATGGAAGCCGTAAAAAGGGTTTTGCTCGAAAATATTGCCACAGCCAAAACCTCTTTACAGTATGATTTGACAATGGTAAACAGCAAAATAAACGAAACGGAGAGTACCATAAAACAGCTTCCAGAAGACCAGCAGGAGCTAATAAAAATTAAGAGAAAATATGATTTAAGCGACAATATTTATAGTACATTTCTTCAAAAAAGAAGCGAAGCTGACATTGTAAAAGCGGCAAATTTATCGGATATTCATTTTATTGATCCTGCAAAAGACATTGGTGGTGGACTTATAGGGCCAAATACCTCCGTTAATTACGTGTTGGCCTTATTTTTGGGATTACTGATTCCGCTATTGTTTGTTTTTGGAATTTTCTTTATCAATAATTCTATACAAAACACCGAAGATATTAATAAATTAACCCAGATTCCATTGATAGGGGTTGTCGGCCTGAGCAAAGATGATATAGACTTAGCGGTTTTTAATAAACCAAAATCGGCATTGTCAGAATCGTTTAGAGCCATACGATCCTCGCTCCAGTTTCTATACAAAAAACAAGAGATAGATGGCGCAAAAACGTTGATGATAACCTCTTCTGTCAGTGGAGAAGGAAAAACGTTTTGCTCTTTAAATATTGCCACAGTATTTGCGCTAAGCGAAAAGAAGACAGTAATTATTGGACTAGATTTACGGAAGCCTAAACTGTTTGATGAGTTTAATTTGACTAATGAAGTGGGGATTGTGAATTATCTGATCAAGCAAAAAAATGTCGATGAAATCATCAATCATACTCATATTCCTTTTTTGGATGTAATTATTTCGGGTCCTATTCCACCTAATCCTGCTGAAATGATTATGAGTGACAGAATGAAGGATTTGATAGATGAATTAAAACAAAAATACGATTATATTATTTTGGATACTCCTCCTGTGGGAATAGTGTCAGATGCATTGGAGTTGGCACAATATAGCGATGTTATTTTATATATCGTAAGGCAGAATTTCACCAAAAAAGAAATGATTACGTCACTGAATAATAGGGTCAAACGAGGAGAACTCAACAATACTAGTATTATTTTGAATGGGTTTGAAAACAAGGCCAAGTACGGAGCGGGTTATGGCTATGGCTATGGTTATGGCTATGGTTCCGGTTATAGTAACAAGTCCTATCCTAACGGCTACCATGATGACGATAAGCCTAAAACTATTCTTGAAAAAATAAGGGCGATATTCCGTAAAAATAAATTTAAAAACAAAACTGGGTTAGAAGGATAGATTAATGAAAGAAGAGAATAAATACACCATTTTAATCACTGGCGGAGCCGGATTTATAGGTTCTAATCTTTGTGAATATTTTTTAGCCAAAGAATATAAAGTGATTTGTTTGGATAATTTTGCAACAGGACACAAGCATAATTTGAAGGGTTTTAATAATGATGCCAACTTTCGTTTGATTGATGGCGACATTCGTAATGTAATGGATTGCCATAATGCAGTCCAAGGAGTGGACTATGTTTTACATCAAGCTGCTTTAGGTTCTGTACCCCGTTCTATTTATGATCCGGTTACGACTAATGATGTCAACGTTTCTGGTTTTTTGAATATGCTTGTGGCCTCTCGAGATGCCAAGGTAAAACGATTTGTTTATGCGGCGAGCTCCTCAACCTATGGAGATTCGGCAGGATTGCCGAAAGTAGAAGAGGTGATTGGGAAACCGCTTTCGCCTTACGCCATAACTAAATATGTAAACGAATTATATGCGGAGATTTTCAGTCGTACCTATGGTTTAGAGACAATTGGCCTGCGCTATTTTAATGTTTTCGGGAGAAAGCAGGATCCTAACGGAGCGTATGCTGCGGTGATTCCAAAATTTGTGATGCAGTTAATGCAGCTGGAAAGTCCAAAAATAAATGGTGATGGAAACTATTCCCGTGATTTCACTTACATCGATAATGTGATGCAAATGAATGAATTGGCCATGACCACAACTAATTCAGAAGCGATAAATACAGTCTACAATACGGCTTATGGTGATAGGAATACCTTGAACAATTTGGTGGAATATTTAAAGAAATTCTTGTCCCAATACGACCCAAAAATAGCTAATGTTACTGTAGAATACGGTCCCAATAGGGTGGGAGATATTCCTCATTCCTTGGCAAGTATTGAAAAAGCGAAAACATTGTTAGGGTATAATCCTCAGTTTTCCATGGAGGAAGGATTAAAAGAAGCCGTAAAATGGTACTGGGAGAATTTAAAGTAGTAATTAGGATGTAGATCCAAAAAATAGAATAGAAATGAAAATAACAAAAATTTGTTGCATTGGCGCAGGCTACGTTGGAGGTCCAACAATGGCCGTTATTGCACAAAAATGCCCACACATACAAGTTACCGTAGTCGATTTGAATGTAGAACGAATTGCAGCTTGGAATGATAAAAACACTGATAATATTCCTATTTATGAACCAGGATTAAGTGCTATTGTAGCTGAAACCAGAGGTAAGAATCTGTTTTTTTCCACCGATGTGGAAAAAGCAATCGATGAAGCCCAAATCATTTTTATATCTGTAAATACGCCAACTAAAACATACGGAAAAGGCAAAGGAATGGCAGCCGATTTAAAATATATTGAATTGTGTGCCAGGCAAATTGCCAAAATCGCTAAAGACAATAAAATTGTGGTTGAGAAATCAACCTTGCCAGTACGAACTGCCGAAGCAATTAAAAGCATTTTAGACAATACAGGAAACGGGGTACAGTTCCAAATTCTTTCCAATCCAGAGTTTCTTGCAGAAGGAACCGCCGTGGAAGATTTATTAAGTCCTGACAGAATATTGATAGGGGGAGATACCTCAACAGAAGGACAGAAAGCCATACAATCGCTTGTGGATGTCTATTCCAATTGGGTAGCTCCCGAAAAAATATTGACTACCAATGTGTGGTCGTCTGAATTGTCAAAATTGACAGCCAATGCTTTTTTGGCACAAAGAATATCCTCTATTAATGCCTTGTCGGAACTTTGTGAAAAAACGGGTGCCAACATTAACGAAGTAGCAAAAGCCATCGGGATGGACAGCAGAATAGGCTCTAAGTTCCTAAAAGCGTCTGTTGGATTTGGAGGCTCTTGTTTTCAGAAAGACATCTTAAACTTGGTTTACATTGCTAAATCCTATGGGTTGAACGAAGTGGCTGATTATTGGGAACAGGTAATTATCATGAACGACCATCAGAAAAAGCGTTTTTCTAATACAATAGTAAAAACACTGTACAACACTGTCGCGGATAAAAAAATTGCTTTTTTAGGTTGGGCTTTTAAAAAAGATACCAATGATACTAGGGAATCGGCTGCGATTTATGTTGCCAATGATTTAATTAACGAACAAGCTAAAATAGCCGTTTTTGATCCAAAGGTTTCCCGCAATAAAATCTTGGCCGATTTGGATTATTTAGAAACTAGAACACCAGAAAAAAATGCAAATAGCATTATTTCATTTGAGGACCCCTATGAAACTTGCCAAAATGCGCATGCCATAGCGGTACTTACCGAATGGGATGAGTTTGCGCATTACGACTGGCAAAAAATTTATGATGCCATGCAAAAACCAGCTTTTGTTTTTGATGGACGAAACATACTCAATGAAGTTGAATTGAAATCCATTGGTTTTGTATATCAAGCCATAGGTTCCTAAATGAAAAACTTGCATAGAATTTAAAATGAAATATTTTATTATTTCAATACAAATCAAAGTATGAATTGGTACGTAGTCTATACAAAGCCTAAATGGGAGAAAAAAGTAGCCGAACAGCTAAAAGAGGCCGGTGTAGAATGTTATTGTCCTTTAATTACCCAAATGCGACAATGGTCCGACAGAAAAAAAAAGGTAGAAGTCCCACTTTTTAATTCCTATGTTTTTGTTCAATTATCGGAATCCGACAGGAATTCAGTATTTCTTTCCTCTGGGGTAGTACGGTATTTGTTTTGGTTAGGGAAACCGGCAATGGTTCGAGATACAGAAATTGAAACTATAAAAAGCTGGCTAACTGGACCCAATAGCGCCAGTGTTTCAGTTGTTCCTTATCAAGTTGGCGAAAGGATAAAAGTAGCTTCAGGACCTTTTTCCAATCAGGAAGCCATTGTACAAGAAGTCAGCAAAACGCATTATGTACTCGTTTTGGAATCCTTAGGCTGTGTCTTAAAAATGAATATAAAAGGAAGTAATAATTCCATAGAATCAATATAAAGCAAAAAATTTTCCATGAAAAATATATTAATTACTGGTGGTGCAGGTTTTATAGGGTCTCACGTTGTAAGACGATTTGTAACTAAATACAACAACTACCATATTTATAATCTTGATGCACTTACGTATGCTGGGAATTTGGAAAATCTAGTAGACATAGAAAAAGCATCTAATTATACCTTCATAAAGGGCGATATAACCGATGAAGTTTTTATTTCGAATTTGTTTCAAAAACACCAATTTGAGGGGGTAATCCATTTGGCTGCTGAATCACATGTAGATCGTTCTATCGAGGACCCAATGGCCTTTGTAAAAACCAATATAATTGGGACAGTAAATTTGCTTAATGCGGCTAGGAAGCTATGGGAGAATAATTACGATGGAAAAAGATTTTATCATGTCAGTACAGATGAGGTTTATGGTTCTTTAGGAACAGAGGGTTTGTTTACAGAAACTACCCCCTACGATCCCAACTCACCCTATTCAGCCTCTAAAGCAAGTTCCGATCATTTTGTACGTGCTTATGGTGAGACTTATGGTTTACCTTATGTAATTACCAATTGTTCTAACAATTATGGACCCAACCACTTTCCCGAAAAATTGATTCCATTATTCATCAATAATATCATTAACAACAAACCTTTACCAGTTTATGGCGATGGGAATTATACTCGAGATTGGTTGTTTGTGAAAGACCATGCGGTGGCTATTGATTTGGTTTTTCACCAAGGAAAAAATCGTGAGACCTATAATATTGGCGGTTTCAACGAATGGAAAAATATTGATTTAGTTAAAGTTTTGTGCCAAATTATGGATACGAAATTAGGAAGAGTAGCAGGAAAATCAGCCGAACTCATTACTTATGTAAAAGACCGACCAGGGCACGATTTGCGTTACGCTATCGATGCCACAAAAATAAATCGAGAATTAGGATGGAAACCTTCCGTGACTTTTGAGCAGGGATTAGAAATAACCATAGACTGGTACCTCCAGAACCAAGATTGGTTGAATCACGTTACTTCAGGGGAATACGCTGCCTATTATAAAAAGCAATACGTTTAATAATGCTTATAAAGAGCTTTTTTAACGCAAAATGCCTATATTGAGCAAACCCTTTTATAAAACACCATAAGTAGTAAAAAAAGTTAAATTTTCTTCAAGAAACAGAAAAATCATCTTAACAGTTGCTTAAAGTTATAAATATTTAGTTAAAATTTATGCTATAACTTTAAATAGATTTTATATAATTTTTGATGGTGAATAAAAATGGTTTTTTCCTTTTTATTCATTTCCTATTTTTAAATTGGTTTTCAAATCTTGCTCATAAAAGAGTAGTCTTTCTATTTTTTCTCATGTCTTATGGTATATAGAGCCATATTTTTTTTAACTTTTTTCTTATTATGGTAAACCAGATTAGTATTATTGCTATTCGGTCATACCACTATGTCTTTTGGATTCAATAGAATTTGTAATTTAAACTATAGTTGATTTACGGAAAACCATAAATTACTGATTGTATTGATGTTAACTTTTTTTTGTTAAAATTGAAATTATAATAAGATGTTAACGAAATAATAATACAAAAAAATAAACATTTTGTAGTTATATTTACGCGCCGGATCATGCTCTTTTCAATTCACCCTGTGAGTTGGCGAAGCGAAGCTATGGATAGGCTTTAGCAAAAAAGTATAAAATTAACCCGTTGGGTGTAATTAATAAATGGTGTCAAGTAATTAACTTTCAGAGTTATAATTAAACCCAATCAGAAATTAAATGTCAGTCTGAGCTTGTCGAAGACAAAAATAAAGAGACACTTCGACAAGCTCAGTGTGACAAATTGCAATAAATTAAGCATAAAATATAATTACACCCAACGGGTTAAAATTAGTTGAAACTAAATGGAAAAACATACCAAAATTGCAGTTGTTGGCTTGGGTTACGTTGGTTTGCCATTGGCACGATTATTTGCCACTAAACATGCTGTGGTAGGATTTGATATCAATCACGCTAGAGTAACTTCACTTCAATCAGGCATCGACATGACGCTAGAAGTGGATGATGAAACCCTGCAAAAAGTCTTACTCAAAAAATCAGATACTTCCATTGGGTTGTATTGTACCACTAACTTGGAAGAGATAGCCGAATGTAATTATTATATCATCACGGTTCCCACCCCAGTGGACAAAAACAACCGTCCTGATTTGACACCTTTGTATAAATCAAGTGAAACCGTTGGGAAAGTATTGAGAAAAGGAGATATCGTTATTTATGAATCTACGGTTTATCCTGGAGTGACCGAGGAGGAATGTGTTCCAGTATTAGAAAAAATTTCTGGCTTGCGGTTTAATATTGATTTTTTTGCAGGCTATTCACCAGAGCGAATCAATCCAGGCGACAAAGAACACACCGTAGAAAAAATATTAAAAGTCACTTCGGGTTCCACGCCTGAAATTGGACAAAAAGTAAATGAATTATACCAAACGGTAATCACCGCGGGTACCTATCTCGCACCCACCATCAAAGTGGCGGAAGCCGCTAAGGTAATCGAGAATTCACAACGTGACATCAACATTGCTTTTGTCAACGAATTGGCTAAAATATTCAATTTGATGGACATTGATACCCATGCTGTGTTGGAAGCGGCAGGAACCAAATGGAATTTTCTCCCTTTTAAACCCGGATTGGTTGGTGGCCATTGCATAGGGGTTGATCCGTATTATTTGGCGCAACGTGCCCAAGAATTTGGGTACCATCCCGAAATCATTTTGGCGGGAAGGCGTTTGAACGACAGCATGGGAGAATATGTAGCGTCGCAAGTGGTAAAACTGATGATTAAAAAAGGGATTGTAGTAAATGGAGCTAATCTATTGATGTTAGGAATTACCTTCAAGGAAAACTGTCCCGATGTGCGCAATACGAAAATTGTGGATGTCATCACCGCCTTAACCGATTACGGAATAACAGTAAGTATTTATGACCCATGGGCTAATCCTGAAGAAGTTCAACACGAATATCAGTTGACGACAACCACCGACTTACCTAACCAAAAATTTGACGCACTCGTTTTGGGTGTGGCACATACAGCATTTTTGAACTTGGATTTATCCCAATTGCAAAACAACAATAGTTTGTTGTATGATGTAAAAGGGGTTTTGGGCGCTAAAGCAGATGGACGATTATAATTGTATACCCATAATGAATACAGATTACATCATTGCCATTGAGGCTTCCATTGCTGCCGGTAAAGTCATAATGGAAATTTATCAAAAAGATTTTCAAATCGATTTCAAAAATGACAATTCGCCATTGACTGAGGCAGATACTGCAGCCAATACTATAATTATGGACTATCTTAAAAAGACAAATATTCCCATAATTAGTGAAGAGAATAAGCAAATATCCTATGCCATACGAAAAGAATGGACTTCTTGTTGGATAGTGGATCCTTTAGATGGAACAAAAGAATTTGTAAAAAAAAACGGAGAATTTACAGTAAATATAGCATTAGTTAAAAATGACTTACCTGAATTTGGGGTGATTTATGTTCCAGCAACAGGCGTGCTTTATTTTGGAGATGTGTCTCGACAAAAAGCATTTCGAATAGGTATAAAACATTCTAGTTATACTATTTCAGATCTATTGGAAAATGCATCAGAAATCCAGCCTCAACAAAACTTAAATACAATAAGAGTAGTTGGGAGTAGGTCTCATATGAATCAGGATACATTAGATTTTGTTGAAAATCTGAGACAAAAAAGCCAACAGGAAATTGAAATGGTTTCAAAAGGAAGTTCCTTGAAATTTTGCTTGGTTGCGGAGGGAAATGCGGATGTTTATCCAAGATTTGCACCCACAATGGAATGGGACACTGCAGCAGGACAGGCAATTTGCATGTCAGTAGGACTAAAAGTTATCGATAAAACTACTAATTTAGTGATTAAATACAATAAAGAAAGCTTATTAAATTCATTTTTTTTAGTATCGAACGAATTATAGTAACACTAAATATTTTAACAAATATATTCAGGAACAAAAAATGATTTTATGAGTAATATTTTTGAAGAGCATTTTGCAATTACACGAGAAATGCGAAATAAAAGGAACAAGCATTCTTCTTTAGTGTTTTGGTTTACAGGTCTTTCGGGATCAGGTAAATCAACTATTGCCAACAAACTTGAAGAAGCCTTGTATGAAAATCATTTTCAAACCTATACTTTAGATGGCGACAATATCCGAGGAGGAATTAATAAAGGACTTAGTTTCACTGCGGAAGACAGACAAGAAAATTTAAGGCGTATTGGAGAAATTGCCAAAATCTTTGTAGATGCAGGAGTAGTGACTATTGCTTCTTTTGTATCTCCTTTAGAAGTTGATAGAAAATTAGTCCGGGATATTGTAGGTGCAGCAGATTTTATTGAAATTTTTGTGGATACCTCACTTGAAGAATGCGAACGCAGGGATGTAAAAGGGTTGTATAAAAAAGCAAGAGCAGGTGAAATTAAAAATTTTACGGGCATAGATTCTCCTTACGAAAATCCTTTAAATCCAGATATAATTATACAAACAGAATTTGAAACCGAAGCGGCGGCAGTAGAGAAAATAATATCCTTCGTGAAAGATAAACTGGAACTAAAAATTAGAAATTAAGTTATGCCACTTCGAGAACATGAAAAATTTCAGCAATCTCATTTCTTAATTTATAAATCTCAAAAAAATCATAGTTTTATAAACTAAATTAATTTTTTTATTATGCAAAGTCACAATACTACTTGGACAGAAGAAATAAAATCAGAGAATTCGCTTTGGTCAGTGAATTATAAAGAAATATGGCATTATCGTGATTTATTACTCATGTTGGTAAAGCGAAATTTCACTAACTTTTATAAGCAAACTATTCTAGGTCCAATTTGGTTTTTTATCCAGCCCATTTTAACCACCTTTATTTATGTTATTTTGTTTGGTCAAGTTGCTAAACTGTCCACTGATGGGATACCTCACATGCCTTTTTATTTAGCGGGGATTACCATTTGGAATTATTTTTCGGAATGTCTGTCTAAAAACGCCACCGTATTCAAAGACAATTCAGGAGTTTTTGGTAAGGTATATTTCCCAAGATTAATTATGCCCTTAACCATTGTTGTGTCTGGTTTAATGCGATTTGCAGTTCAATTTACTTTATTTATTGCGGTGGTGATTTATTATACTTTTGTAGAGAAAAGTATTCACCCCAATTTATGGATTTTGATGACCCCTTTTTTAATGCTCTTGATGGCGGGATTTGCCATGGGTTTAGGAATGATTTTCTCCTCATTAACCACAAAATATAAAGACCTTGTTTTTCTTTTAACGTTTGGGATTCAGTTATTCATGTATGCTACTCCAGTTGTTTATACAGTAACTTCTATTCCAGAAAAGTACAAAGGATTTGTGGAAGCAAATCCGTTAACCGGTATTTTTGAATGTTTTCGTTACGCTTACTTAGGTTCAGGAAGTTTTGAATCTTCTAGTTTGATTCATAGTACTCTAATTATAAGTGTTTTGGTTTTTATTGGAATATTAGTTTTCAATAAAGTGGAGAAAAGTTTTATGGACACGGTTTAGCAATACTCTTCGAATCACAAATATTAATTGCCACACATCATACGATTATATTAATTCACAAAAGACAATTCTAAGAATAAAATATATTATTTAATTATGAAAAATTTAGCCGTTAAGGCAGAAAACATATCCAAACAATATCGTTTAGGCGAAGTAGGAACAGGAACTTTAAGCCATGATTTAAATCGTTTTTGGAGTAAGTTTAGAGGGAAAGAAGATCCATATTTAAAAATAGGAGAAGCAAATGATAGAGCCTCAAAAGGAACTAGCGATTATGTTTGGTCGTTGCGTGATATTAATTTTGAGATAGAACAAGGCGATGCTGTTGGAATAATTGGAAGAAATGGAGCAGGAAAAAGTACACTCCTAAAATTATTGAGTAAAGTAACTAAGCCCACTACGGGAAGTTTTAAAGTCAATGGTCGCATTGCTTCTTTGTTGGAAGTGGGTACAGGTTTTAATCCTGAAATGACGGGTAGAGAAAATATCTATCTCAATGGTTCTATTTTAGGAATGCGTCGCCATGAAATTACTCGTAAGTTTGATGAAATTGTTGATTTTTCTGGTGTGGAACGCTATATTGATACTCCTGTAAAGCGATATTCCTCAGGAATGTATGTGCGTTTGGCTTTTGCTGTTGCGGCGCATTTAGAGTCCGAAATTCTTATTGTTGATGAGGTTTTGGCCGTGGGTGATGCCGAGTTTCAGAAGAAATGCATCGGTAAAATGGGAGATGTTTCAAAAGGAGAAGGAAGAACGGTTTTATTTGTGAGCCATAATATGGCAGCCGTTAAGTCACTATGCAACAACGGAATAGTTTTGAACAAAGGAATTATAGAACATATTGGTGAGATAAATAGTTGTGTGAGTCTTTATTTAGGTGGAGGAAAAAAAGGAATTACCAATATTAAAACATTTGAAGATATAGCGGTTGAGGATGTTTTTAAATTTAACCAAATAGCTATCAAAGGATCAAAAAGTTCTTATGAAGATCTTTTGTTAGAAAATAACTCACTGGAGTTAACCTCTGAAATAGAGATGCTTACCGATGAACCAGAACGCTGTCATATTACGTATCATTTATATAACGAATTAGGGGAGCCTTTGTTTTCTTTTTCGAGTAAAGATAATATCAAACTCGAAAAAGGCACTAATAAATTGACTTGTATATTTCCAGAAAATTTTTTTCAATCCGGCAATTATTCATTATCTCTTTTTGTTGTTATTGATAGACGAAAGGCTATTTGTATAGAAAATGATATTTTTAGTTTCACAGTGGTTGATAGAGCAAGAGAATTAGGTATTTTTATGGGAAGAGAACCCGGCTATATCAAGCCGCAATTCAATTGGAAAAATCAATAATTTTGAAAATAAACAACATGATTAACGTAACCCAAACTTTCTTTCCACCATTAGAGGAATACCAAACACAACTCGAAAGGGTATGGAAAAATAAATGGCTTACTAATAGGGGAGAATTAGTATTAGAATTAGAGGATAAAGTGAAAAAATACTTATCTGTATCTAATATAGTAATTATGAATAATGGGACAATCCCTATTCAAATTGCGTTGAAATTATTAGGTAATGGAGGCGAAATAATTACTACTCCATTTAGTTACGTTGCTACAACTGCAGCCATTGTTTGGGAAAATTGTACCCCTATTTTTGTTGACATTCATCCAGAATATTTAACTATTGATGAGACAAAAATAGAAGCTGCTATTACCGAAAAAACTACTTGTATTTTAGCTACTCATGTTTTTGGTAACCCTTGTAATATTGAAGCGATTGAGAGTATTGCAAAAAAACATAATTTGAAAGTCATTTATGATGCTGCTCATTGTTTTGGGGTGCAATACAAAGGAAAAAGTATTTTTGAATATGGAGATGTAAGTACTTGTAGTTTTCATGCTACTAAATTGTTTCATACGGGAGAAGGGGGTGCTATTTTTTGTAAAGATGTATCACTAAGAAAAAAAATATATTACAGTCATAGTTTTGGACATAATGGTCCTTTAGATTTTCATGGATTGGGTATCAATGGAAAAATAAGCGAATTACAAGCAGCGATGGGCTTGTCTGTTTTACAACACATGTCTGAGATTTTAGATGGAAGAGATAATGTTGTTAAGTATTATAATGATAATTTAAATTTCAATATAATTAAGCCTTTAAAAATCAGAAAAAATACGTTTTGGAATAATAGTTATTATCCTGTTATTTTTGAAAGTGAGGATCAAATGTTGGAAGTTCAAAAAGCTTTAAATTCACAGTCCATTTTCCCTAGAAGGTATTTTTACCCTTCACTTTCTTCCTTAAATTATGTGAGTGAGCAATCAACTCCTATTTCAGACGACACAGCAAAAAGAATACTTTGCCTGCCTTTATATCCCAATTTAAACTTGGATGAATTAGGATTGATTACAAATATAATAAATACCAATTCTTAATTCTATGGAAAAGGTTTTCATTATTGGCAATCCTCGTTCAGGAACATCATTATTTCGATTAATGCTCAATGCTCACCCCAAAGTCATTTCGCCTCCTGAATGCGGATTTTTACATTGGTGGTTTGAAAAATATAAAGACTGGAATGATTTATCAAACACTTCAAATCAAATAGATATTTTTATAAATGATCTTAAATCTTCCAAAAAAATAACCAATTGGTATCTAGATTTTGAAAAATTAAAACAAAGAATTATTGATATAAAACCTCAAGATTATGCAACTTTAGGTGAAATAATATATTTGCTATTTGCAGAACAAAAAGATAAAAATCCAATACTAATTGCTGATAAAAACAATTATTATATTAATCATTTAAACGATTTAAATGAAATTTGGCCAACTGCAAAATACATTCTAGTAGTTAGAGATGGCAGAGATGTAGCATGTTCCTATATTAATATGGAAAAATTAGTTACAGACTCACCTTATAAACCTATACTTTCAACCGACATCAGTACTATAGCAAGAGAGTGGGTCGCAAATAATAAAAAATGTATAGATTTTATAAATTCATTAAATAGTACAAGATCATTTATTGTTAGATATGAAGATATCGTTACAAATCCAAAACTATTTTTAACTAGAGTTTGTGACTTTTTAGGGGTTAATTTTGATAAGGAAATGTTGACTTATTATATTAAGAATATGGAGTTGCATGACGAACCTATCAGTACTTTAGACTGGAAATTGAAAACCTTGGAAAGCCCAGATGAAAATAATATTGGTAAACATAAAAAAGAGTTGTCTGAAGCCAATTATAATGAATTTAATGCAATTGCAACCTCATTATTGCGAAAATTTAATTATGCAATTTAATCGATTTAGGATTGATGAAAGAAAGAAATAAAATTTTTACATTAGGATAATATGAAATTATTTAGACCTACAATTGAATTAATAAAAAAAGTAATTAAAAAAATTACACCTAAAAAAAGCATTATAGACCGAGCAAATCTTTTTATTATTGGTGCTCAAAAATGTGGGACTTCAACACTTTATGATAACTTAATCAAATACGATAGCATACATGGGGGAGAAATTAAAGAGAAAAATTATTTCAGCCATGAATCTCGTTTTCAAAATGGCTCAGTCTGGTATCATAATTTGTTTTCTAAAGTATCTTTTTTTTATAGATTACCAAAAACACATTATTTTTTAGATGCTTCTCCGTCTTATTTAGCTCATAAAGATGCAGCAGATAAAATTTTAAAATACAATCCAGAGGCTAAATTTATTGTAATGATGCGTAACCCTGTCGATAGGGCTTTTTCTGCTTGGAATATGTATAGGCAAATGAATCTTTTAGACAATAAAGAAAAAGAGATACTTTTTGAAAAACATATAAAAGGTTCTTCCGTAGAGAGAGAAAAATTATTTTTATATTTAATAAATTTAAAAGAGTTTCCATCTTTTGAAACAATGATTGAAGATGAAATTTATGATTCTTCAATCGATTCTTGGAAATTTCCAGGAATTTTATCAAGAGGAATTTATTATAATCAAATTGAATATTATATGTCTTTATTTGATCCTGGTCAATTTTTTTTCGTTTTTGCCGAAGATTTCAAAGTTAATAAACCCCAAATTTTATCTGAATTAATGATTTTCCTAAATCTCCAAACAAATAGTTCTAGTGAATTTTTAAAGGATACCCATATTAGAGAATATAAACATAAAATGGCGGCAGAAACTAGAGTTAAATTGATAGATTTTTTTTCGCCTCACAACGTGAAACTTTTCGATTTGATTAACAAAAGTATCAATTGGTCCAATTAATATGAATAAGTATAATATTATTCATGTCTACTGCTATATATAGTTTTTTTTCAATTTTCGTAAAATCGTAAATAAGTTTGTAGAAAAATACAAATCAGTGCTTTAATTAATTTAGTTGTTTATTAATTTTTATTATGTTACTAAGTCAGTTTTTTTTGTCAGAATGCATTGTAAGAGATGTGCCTTTTAATTACACCATGTTTCCAGTAACTACCAAAGGAGATTCTATTTGTTATGGGGCAAAAGATACAATTGTTCAAAAAGCAAATACTAATGACAACATTGTTGCCATTATTACAACTCCCGACTTGGCTTCGATGGTAAGTGACAACAAGGGATTGGTGGTTCATAATCAACCAGATAAGTTATATTTTGAATTGCACAATTTTATGGTGCAAAATCAAAAAATGATATTGGTTAATGAAAGTTTTATTTCACCAAATGCTATTATTGCATCTACAGCTATTATTGGTAAACACGTAATTATTGGTGATGGTGTTGAGATTTCTCACAATGTTCAAATTGAAGATAATACTATTATTGGTGCTAATACATTCATTGGTCAAAACGTTATTATAGGCGCAATAGGAATGCAAAACTTAAAGGTTGACGATGCGTTTTTTAATATTCGTTATGCAGGAGGGGTTAAAATCGGAGAAAACTGTCAAATACTTGCCAATGCGATCATTCAAAAGCCTTATCAATGTTTCTATACAGAAATTGGAAATAACACGAAAATTAGCGTAAAAACAAGCGTAGGACACGGCAGTTTTATTGGCAATAATTGTTTAATTGCAGGAAATGGAACCATTGCAGGTAATGTTACTATAGGGAATGATTTATGGATGGGGCCATCTTCAACGATTGCTGATGGATTAAAAATTGGTAACGGAGTTAAAATAATGTTAGGAAGTGTTGTGGTAAACAATCTTCCCGATGGTGTATCCGTTTCAGGAAATTTTGCAACGGATCACATGAAACAATTAAAAAATCATGCTAAAATAAATAAATTATGAGTAATTCTATTCCTATAACTTTTTGCTTTAAAGGTTCTCGAGATTATGTTCATGGAACGGATATGTTCAATAAAATTATTGAACTCAAGAAAGAACGTTTTAACGGAGTGGAGTTCATTGATATTGATATGACTGTTCGTTCCATTTCAAGCACAAATATGAATATGTTTGAATCACAGAGTTTCCATAATGATCCTTCCACGCCCATCAATGCAAATTTTTCCATTAATGCGAATGGGAATAGAATAGATGTATTATTGGTCGAAAATGGTGATGCTATTAATTGCAAATATGAATATAATGAAGAAGAGATAGAACATGCAGCTGTTCTACAAATTGAAGAAAAAATAATTACATTAAGCAATTTTTCAAAATATACGCTTATTGAAAAAATAGTGGCTTTAAATAAAAAATTGCTTAATTCTCTATTTCCCAATCACGGAGGAAAATGGTATTTTACCAAAATAAAATTAAGAGAAATGAATTTAAATACACCAATTTCCGCAACCATAAAGTTGTCGTTTAAAAAGAATATGGACTTTAAAATTACTGATACAGTTATTATGGTAAACGACAAACAGATTGGTAACATTTATTTTTCATTGGTATGATTGGAATAGAAGATATTGCATACTACATTCCTTCTTCAAGAAGAAATAATTTTGATTTGATAGAAAAATTCCAAATAGACGAACATTTCATCAAGGAAAAAATAGGGATTGAGCAGGTTTCTATCAAAGATAGTAATCACGAAGCTTCTGATCTTTGTTTTAAAGCATGGCAAAATCTTCCTCAAAATGTAAGAGAAGTAATTACTAAAAACATTGATTGTATTGTTGTTGTTACCCAAAATCCGGATAGTAATATTCCTCATGTATCTGCTAAAGTACATGGCTTGTTGGGGTTAAAAGAGTCGTGTGCTTGCTTCGATATTTCATTAGGCTGCTCTGGTTTTGTATATGCGTTGTCTGTAGTGCAATCATTTGTAAAAGAAAATAACTTTAACAAAGCATTATTGTTTACGGCCGATCCGTATTCAAAAATCGTCAATCCCGATGATAAAAATACAGCCTTGCTTTTTGGAGATGCTGCAAGCGTAACAGTTATAGGAAATGATTTTAAATTTACCACAGGAAAATTTAACTTTGGTACTATTGGTAAATTGCATAGAGAGTTGCTCTGCGAAAATCGTGAATTATACATGAATGGTCGAGCCATATTTGATTTTGCAGCTCGGTATGTTCCTAATGACGTAGCTTCTATTTTAGTAAAAAATAATGTGGAACAAAGCGATATTGATTTGTTTTTATTTCACCAAGGAAGTAAATACATTGTAGATACTATAAAGAAAAGATTGAAACTTCCCGTAGAAAAAGTTCCTTTCATGGCAAGTAATTATGGGAACACAGTAAGTTCTACCATTCCAATCATGCTTTCGGAGTATATCGATAATCAAGAAATCAAAAAAGTTTTGATTAGTGGTTTTGGCGTAGGACTTTCATGGGCAAGTACAATTTTAATTCGTAATAATTAACTTAATAAATAAATTTATTTTATGAAAGCAACTTTAGAAGAAGTAAGAAACATTTTCGCACAAGAAGTTGATGCAATGATTGATTTGACTGATATGGATCCCACTTTGAATATTGGTGATTTCGGTATAGACTCTTTAGATAGATCCTCTATCTTTCTGGCCTTAGATGACGCCTATGGAGTATCATTTACAGATGAGAATATTCAGGAATTGGATACACTCAATAAAATAATTGATTTTATCAATAAAGGATAATTTTTTTATATCAAGTAAAAGAAGTTAAAGAATATTTTAAGAAATTTGAATAGTCTATAATTAGTATAATTTATTTAAAATTAAATGTCAATTATTGTAAGTATTTCTTGTATTACCTTCAATCAAGCACCTTATTTAAGGGCTTGTTTAGACAGTTTTTTAATGCAAAAAACTACTTTTCCTTTTGAAATCCTCATTAATGACGATTGTTCTACTGATGGAACTAAAGAAATTATCGAAGAATATGCTGCAAAGTATCCTGATATCATTTTCCCCATGTTTCAAACCGAAAATCAGTATTCTAAAGGAATTCGAGCTATGATGGTTCGGTTTAATTTTCCACGAAGTCGGGGCAAGTATTTAGCCCTTTGTGAAGGAGATGATTTCTGGACAGATCCCTATAAATTACAAAAGCAAGTTGATTTTTTAGAGGCAAACCCTGATTTTTCTATTTGTTTTCATAATATGAAAATTTTAAATGAATGCGATCCCTCAACGATAGAATTTACAAATAGTAAAGATCAAGACTCAGTTACAAACATACTGAATATAGCATCCGAAGGGAATTACATACATACTGCGTCAGTTGTTTATAGAAAACCCAATGAAGGATTTCCAAATTGGTTACTAGACCTGCCAATAGGAGATTATGCGCTCCATTTGTTTACTGCTCAATTTGGAAAAATAAAATTTTTGGATGAGTTGATGGGAGTGTATAGAATTCATGAAGGGGGAATTTGGGGTTCTTTTTCTAAAGAAAAACTATACGATAGATGGATACCAATGTTAGCGAAATTGGAAGATAAATTTTCAGATGAGGTTAATAGAGCACTTAGAATTCAAAAAATATATTCGATTTTAGATGTTTATATGATTTCATTTGAAAAAAAAGATAGTAAAAAAGCTAACGACGCTATGGCTCTAATGATGGAGGTCAATCCGTTTTTTATGGCAGGAAAAATAATTGAAATACAAAACCGACTCGAAAAAACTTTAAATTCCGATGCGTATAGAATAGGTAAGATGTTGGTTGAAATTGTTACTGCCCCATTACAAATATTTAAGATTAAAAAGTGATAAAGGTTTTACTCCACGGACGAATGGGAAACCAATTGTTTCAGTATGCTTTTGCCTACTTGATAGCAAAGAAAAACAAAACACTTTTCCTTTTAGAAATACAAAAAAATAAATTTTATTTGGATTGTTTTACCCTTTCTTTTCCTTATAATTTCTTGTCTAATAAAAAATTTCTAAGAATATACGGTTGGTTGGTTCGCAAAATAAACATGAAAAACCACCAAGATTTTTTGGATTTGAAAACAAAATTGGTTTTACCCGAAACTATTGGTCATACTTCTTATAATGGTTATTATCAGGATGCTGCTTTGATGGAGAGCAACAAAACAAGTTTGCAAAAATTATTTACCATTAAAAGAACCTTTCAAAAAGTATTTCAGCAAAAGTATGCTTCATGGTTCAATCAGAATAAGACTTTAGTAATCAGTATGCGATTGGGACAAGATTATAAAGATTTCAAACTACCTGATTTGAATAATGCTAATGTGTTTTTGCCAAAGGATTGGTACACCACTATTCTTTCGAAAATAGAAAAAGAGTATGATTTGGTTTTAATCATTAGCGATGAAATAGAAGAAGCAAAATTAATTTTAGGAGAAAAGTTAAATTATATTTTTATCAATGAGTTACCCGAAATACAGTTTCAAATGATAATGAATGCCGATGGATGTATCATTGGAAACAGTAGTTATTCTTGGTGGGGTGGTTTTTTGAATGCTAAAAAAGATAAAAAAATTTATGCTCCCAATAATTGGGCGGGTTATAATGCGAATCAAGAATACCCAGTTGGTATAATGACTAAAGAGTTTGTTTGGGTATAAGAATCAATTATATTACAATCTGTTTACATTAAAATTAAAAAAATATAGTTTATGGCAAATACAATTTATGTGCATGATGAAATAACTCATAATTCAAGTGCCGCTGAACAAGTATTACCTCTTTTATTTGAAACCTTTAAACCAACATCGATACTTGATGTGGGTTGTGGTTTAGGAAATTGGATTGAAGTTGCTAAAAAGTTAACAGGAGCTGAAATAATTGGAGTTGATGGTGATTATGTAGATAGAAGGTTACTTAAAATTGATGAAAACGAATTTGTTGAACGAGATTTAACTAAGCCATTTAACTTGAATACAAAATTTGATTTAGCTATTTGTTTAGAAGTAGCCGAACATTTGCCAGAATCTTCTGCCGAAGGATTTATAAAATCAATAACCAATCATTCAGATGTTATTATGTTTTCAGCCGCTCTTCCGGGACAAGGAGGACAGAATCATATCAATGAGCAATGGCCTAGTTATTGGCAGGAACATTTTAATAATTGTGGGTTTGAAATGATAGACTTCTTTCGGTTTAAAATTTGGAATAATACCCAAATAGAATATTGGTACAAACAAAACTTATTTTTAGTGGTTCGTAAAGGACATTTTCTAGCCAATAATGAAAATAAAATGGCATATTTTTTAGTACATCCTGAGTTGCTTGAATTAATACATGAACAATATCAAAATAAAATACTTTTGTTGCAAAGCACAATCAAAAAACTAAAAAAAAGGGATATTGTAGGAAGGTTTTCTAAGTTTTTAAGAAACAACAAATAGTAAGAACGAACTATGTATAAAATCCTAAATTGGGTTCCTTTTGAAAAAAAAGAAAATTACTATTTGGATACCCTCTCCGATGTGACTATTCTCATAAAAACCTTAGAGCGTCCGCAACAATTAATCAATCAATTGTATTCTATTCGGAAATATAAATTTAATGGTTCCATTATTATTGCCGATGATAGTCTTCAATCAGGTGAGAAGGAAGTTTTGAAACTTTTTCCAGATTTAAATATTACCTATATCAATTTGCCATTTGATACGGGTACAGCCGAGGGTAGGAATGTGATGCTACTGCACACTAAAACTCCATACTTTGTTTTATGTGATGATGATTTTATTTTTGAACCAAGAACTAGATTAACACTAATGTATAAGATGTTAGTAGAAAATAATCTTGATTTGTTAGGTGGTGTTTTTAGACAATATAATTTAAAATCTAGATTGGAAAGATTGAAATTCGATGTTTCCAATTGGTTTTTGAAATTTAACATTTTAATCCCCTCAACGAGCATTTTTGAGTATTCAGCTAATTTTGAATTAGTAGGTAGATCCTGCATTATGAAAAAAATGAATTATCAAAATCCATTTACACTTTGCGATATGACGCACAATTTTTTTATAGCCCGTACCGATAAAGTAACTGCTTTTGGAGGATGGAATCCTTTATTAAAAGGAGGAGAGCATCAAAATTTCTTCATTAGAGCAAAATTAAATGGATTAAAAGTAGCTACTACGAGATTGTGTGGAGTGGTTCATGACAGATGGTCGCCTGCTCCAGAATTGTTTAAAGAATTGAGAGAGCGAGGCGCTACGTATCAAAAAATTGCCTTAGACGAGTTTGGAATCGAAAAAGTAGAAAATTTTAAGGAAGTAATGAAAGAAAAATTCGGTGTATAACTTTATATAAAAGGCCACTAAGCGGACTAATTTTTAAGAAAATAAAATTTTTGCTGCGAATTTACCAATTTTTTAGTTGTAATTTTTTTTAATGCTAATTCTGTTTTTTGTCTGATAATCATAACATTTAAAATAAATTTTATAACATTTTAACCATTAAGGCAATTAAGCTTTGCAATGTTCTTAATGAACCTTAACAATCTTAATGGTTTGGTAAAAATCGAATGTTTATACTATTTCCGGTTAAACTTTTTTAATATGTTTATTTTATAGTGTCTTAACTATTCTTAATTCCTGAATTCGTGGCAAATGTTGCACTTAGTGTAAGCAGCCCAATAGTCATATAATTTAAGTCATACTCTATTTTGAATCCCTTATTTTCCATCATTATTCCTTGTTATAATCAAGCACACTTTTTGTCGCAGTGCTTGGATTCTGTATTGGAACAAAAATTTAAAAATTGGGAAGCCATTGTGGTCAATGATGGATCTGCCGATGCCACAGATGAAGTAGTTGAAAAATATGTTGTAGTTGATTCTCGAATAAAATTAGTTAAAAAAACAAATGGCGGTTTGTCTTCGGCTAGAAACTTTGGAATAGCGAATGCATTCGGCAGTCGCTTTATTTTTTTAGACGCAGATGATTTTCTATATCCACATTGTTTACAGAATATAGCTGGAGTAATTCAGGATTCTGATGAAAAGACTTTAATCCAATGTGGTTATACTTATATTAAAGAGGATGGAAAGGAAATTTTAAGTCATACCAATGCTCAAAAAAGGGAACCCTTGATTCCAAATATTTTTAAGGGTAATTTAGGACCTTGTCATTCTATTTGTATCAGCCGTTCTTTAATTGATGCCGCTGGTCTCTTTGATGAAAGTTTGAAAAGTGTCGAGGATTGGGATTTTTGGTTAAGAGCTGTAAAAGCTGGTGGAAAACAAAAAATTATTCCTGAAAAGCTGGTTTATTATCGCTATGCCAAAAACAGTATGAGCCGTGATGGTTTTGTGATGTTCGATGCTTTAAAAAAAGTGATTGAACGAGGTCCAAAAAAAGATTTACGAATTACCATCGACAGTGAATTAAATAAGGATTATGATTTTAATTCAAATCGGGTAATTCAATTGGTTTTGTTGAGGTCATTAGGAGTCAGTATTATGCAAGGAAAAATTGACAAAAGCATTCAATTTTTGAAAGAAAAATCACCATTTCCTTTGGGTGAATATAACGTTTCAGATTATGAATATATGTGTTCCTATCTAAGTTTTAGGTATTGGTATAGCCCATCCGATATAAAAGAAGTGTTTGGGTTTATTTACCCTAATTTTATATTGTTTTTTAATCAGTTGGGTTATGATAAAAGCAAAACAAATAAAGCACTTTACCATGTTTTTAAAAGACATTTCTTTTACAAAAATATTTTTAGTTATGGGAAATGTATAGGCAGTATAATTAATTTTATAACTCGTAATTATTATGAAAAGTTGTTAGC
>CAZHVE010000024.1:0-28853 GCA_964535705.1 uncultured Flavobacterium sp. | reverse complement strand
ATACAAAAAAACCAATTATCATAATTGGTCTATGTTATATTTATGTTTGGTATTAAATATGACAAAGGGCTACTTAAATAGTAGCCCTTTGTCTTTAATATAAGTCGATTTTGTTTCAGAAAAAGAAACGTAATCAAATCGTTATAAGTGTATCACTTCTCCATAAGCATCAGCAACGGCTTCCATAACAGCCTCGCTCATTGTTGGGTGCGGGTGAATTGATTTTAGGATTTCATGACCTGTAGTTTCTAGTTTACGTGCCACAACGGCTTCGGCAATCATATCAGTCACTCCGGCGCCAATCATGTGACAGCCTAACCATTCGCCATATTTAGCATCAAAAATTACTTTAACAAAACCATCAGAAGTTCCAGAAGCTTGCGCTTTTCCAGAAGCTGAGAATGGGAATTTTCCAATTTTCAATTCGTATCCTTTTTCACGAGCTTGTTTTTCGGTCATACCTACAGAAGCAATTTCTGGTGTTGCATACGTACATCCCGGAACGTTTCCGTAATCTATCGGATCAACGTGAAGACCCGCGATTTTCTCTACACAATTAATTCCTTCCGCCGAAGCCACGTGGGCTAATGCTTGACCAGGAGTTACGTCACCAATAGCGTAATAGCCTGGGATATTAGTTTGGTTGTAGGCGTTCACCAAGATTTTGTCTTTATCAACAGCAATTCCAACTTCTTCTAATCCAATATTTTCGATGTTCGTTTTGATTCCCACTGCCGAAAGTAAAATTTCTGCTTCTAAAGTTTCCTCGCCTTTGGCTGTTTTAACGAAAGCTTTAACTCCTTTTCCAGTAGTGTCAATTTTCTCTACAGAAGAACTTGTCATAATTTTGATACCCGCTTTTTTCATAGAACGCTCCATTTGTTTTGAGATATCTTCATCTTCAACAGGCACTATATTAGGCATAAATTCTACAATGGTAACATCGGTACCCATTGAGTTGTAGAAATGAGCAAATTCAACCCCAATCGCTCCAGAACCAACTATTATCATCGATTTTGGTTGCGTTGGCAATGTCATTGCTTGGCGATAGCCAATTACTTTTATGCCATCCTGAGGCAGGTTTGGTAATTCACGGGAGCGAGCTCCGGTAGCAATAATAATATGATCAGCAGAATATTCAGTAACTTTTTTGGCTGCATCAGTTACGTCAATTTTTTTGCCTGGTTTTAGTTTTCCAAAGCCATCAATGACATCAATTTTATTTTTTTTCATCAGGAATTGAACTCCTTTGCTCATTCCATCAGCAACACTTCTACTGCGTTGAACAACTGCTGGGAAGTCTTTGTCAAACCCAGAAACAGTCAATCCATAATCAGAAGCGTGCTTAAGATAATCAAAAACCTGAGCAGATTTTAATAATGCTTTAGTTGGGATGCATCCCCAGTTCAAGCAAACACCTCCTAAGCTTTCTTTTTCGATTACAGCAACTTTAAAGCCTAATTGTGAGGCTCTAATGGCTGTTACATAACCACCTGGACCGCTTCCTAAAACTATGATATCGTATTTCATTTTTATAATATTTATTTATTATGGTAAAAATGCAGCAGCAAAAGCTCGTGTCATTTTTATATGTTTTCTAGATTAAAATTCTGTCGCGAAATTATGAATTATTTTTTAATTTGGTCATAGGAAAAGTACAATTAGTAGTCGCTAATTGTACAATTCAGGAATTAAGTATTCAATATAAATTGGGAATCGTACAAATTTTTATAGTAACCTTCTGTTTTTTCCAATAGTTCATGATGCGTTCCTTGCTCGACTATCAATCCTTTGTCCATAACCACAATTTGATCGGCATTCACAATAGTTGCCAATCGATGCGCAATGATAATTGACGTTCTTCCTTTGGTAATGGTTTCGGTGGCACGTTGAATCAATTCTTCGGAATAGGTGTCTATTGATGAGGTTGCTTCATCAAGAATAAGAATGCTAGGGTTACTCATATAGGCCCGAAGAAAAGCAATCAGTTGGCGTTGACCGGAGGATAACATCACGCCGCGTTCCTTTACATCAAAATCGTAATTGTCCGGCAGGCTCATAATGAACTTATGGACCCCAATTTTTTTGGCTGCAGCCAAAACCTGTTCGCGAGATATTTCGGGATTGTTTAGTGTAATGTTATTGAATATAGTATCGGCAAAAAGAAATACGTCCTGCAACACTACCGCAATTTGTTTCCGTAGCGAACTCAATGTATAATTTTCTATGTTTTGATCGTCGATGTAAATTGTCCCGCTATTGATTTCATAAAATCGGTTCAGCAAATTGATAATAGTTGATTTTCCAGCTCCTGTTGAGCCAACGATGGCGATGGTTTTACCTGCAGCCACTGACAAGTCAATTCCCTTAATGACCTCTTCTCTATGAAAATAGCCAAAACGAACACTTTCAAAGACAATATTTCCTTTAAAGACCGGAGCTTCGACAGTTCCGGTATCTTGGATCTGGTCTTCAGTATCGAGAATGTCAAAAACACGATTGGCAGCAATCATTCCCAGTTGCATCTCATTGAATTTATCCGCAATTTGTCGCAATGGGTTGAACAACATTCCAATGAACATAGTGTAAGCGGTCATTTGTCCTAAAGTGGTAAATGGATTTCCGTTTATAATTTGAAAACCGCCGTATAAAACGATAAATCCTAAAGTTAAAGATGAGATAATATCAGCAATAGGGAAGAAGATAGAGTTGTATAATATTGTTTTTATCCAAGCTTTTTTGTGCTTGTCGTTGATAGATTTAAATTTTTCGTATTCTACATCTTCGCGATTAAACAATTGTACAATTTTCATTCCTGTAACTCGCTCTTGAACAAAGGAATTTATGTTGGCAATTTGAGTCCTAACTTCCTCAAAAGCCACTTGCATTTTTCGCTGGAATATTCGTGTGATAAAAACCAATATTGGCATAGCCACAAATACAATTAACGAAAGTTGCCAATTCATCCAGAACATTATGATTAAACAAACTGCCATTTTCATGAAATCACTGGCTATCATGAACAAACCTTGACTAAAAATCCGGGCAATTTGCTCAATATCAGAAACGGAACGTGTTACTAATTGTCCCACGGGCGTGTTGTCAAAATACTTTATTCGGAAACTCAACATGTGTCTGAAGAGCTTGGTTCGAATGTCCTTGACGATATCTTGTCCAAGCCAGTTTGCCCAAAACACAAAGAAAAACTGTGAAACTACTTCTAATAATAAGGTAATTCCCATCAGGGTTACATAAAACAATAAGCCATAATTATCTTTAGGTTTTATATAAGTATCCACGGTTCCTTGTAAAATTAGAGGTCGAATCGCCGCAAAAACAGATAAGAAAACGGCAAAAGTTATTACTCCATTAAATCTCCATTTGTACGGACGGGTATATTTTAAAACTCTTTTAAAGACCTTTGTGTCAAATGCTTTTGCTTTCATTTTTTTTGTCATCAGGAATCTGCTAAGCAATCTGCGATTAAATATACTCGTATTCAATTTTTGTCAAGTATAAGCCGTGTGCCGGAACCGAAAAGCCAGCTTTTTCGCGGTTTTTACTTTTAATAATTTCATTAAAATCCTCCAAAGTGATTTTGTGTAATCCCACGTTTACAAGTGTTCCCACTATGGCGCGAACCATATTGCGCAAAAAACGATTTGCCGAAATGGTAAAAATAAGTTTATCATTTTCTCTTTTGTCTGCGCCCTGTTCGGCGGTGCCTCGAGTCCAATAGGCTTCAAAAATAGTACAATCGAAGGTGTTTACATCTGTATTTACTTTTGAAAAGCATTGAAAATCAGTGTGTTTAAACAGCAGTTTGGAAGCTTCATTCATCAAATCTAAATCCAACTCTTGATGGAAATACCAACTTTTATCTTGCGAAAAAACATCCTTGAAGGTGTTTACATGATATTCGTATGTTCTTTTTTTGGCATCGAATCGGGCATGCGCATCATCTTTAACGGGAAAAATGTCATAAATCACAATGTCTTTGGGTAAGAAGGAGTTGAGTTTGTGAACTAAACTCGAAACAGAAATTGGATTTTCAAAATCAAAATGGGCAAACATTTCCTTGGCATGAACACCAGTATCGGTGCGTCCTGCCCCCGTAACATCAATTTGCTTCGCCTGTTCACTTTCGTTCGAGCCAGAATTCAATACTACTGAAAATGACTTGTTCAGGGTTTCCTGCACAGAGGAAGCATTTGGTTGGTATTGCCATCCATGATAATTAGTTCCGTTATAGGCCAGTTTTATAAAGTACCTCAAGATTAGATTTCAGATTTCAGATTTCAGATTTCAGATTTCAGATTTCAGATTTCAGATTTCAGATTCTGAAAAAGTGTCCAATGAAATAGTTAATAGTGGCAAATTTACAAAGATTTAAATTGATTACACCTTTAAAATTTTTCCAAAACTTAAACGAACGATTGCGAACTGATTAAGTAAATTAAAAAATCGTTAATCTCCATCATAAATAATAACTTTGTAGCTTGAAAAAAAGAGGATAAGAAGGGCTCGTTCCTCGAAATAACAAAATGAGAAAAATTCTTCTGCTTTCCGATACGCACAGCCATATAGACGAGACGATTTTGAAATATGTTGCGCAGGCTGACGAGGTTTGGCATGCTGGCGATATTGGAGATTTAGTCGTGACCGATACAATTAAGAAAATGAAACCTTTGCGTTGTGTTTATGGTAATATCGATGATGATAAGGCCCGAATGGAATTTCCGTTGCACAATAGATTTATGTGCGAAGAAGTTGCTGTTTGGATTACCCATATAGGTGGTTATCCAGGGAAATACAATCCGGCAATCAAAACCGAAATGGCCGCAAACCCACCTAAATTATTTATTTGTGGTCATTCGCATATACTAAAAGTAATTTTTGACAAGAAAAACAAGCTTTTGCATATGAATCCAGGTGCTGCCGGAAAAAGCGGCTTTCATCAGGTTAGAACTATGTTGCGTTTCGTTATTGATGGGGAAAAAATAAAAGATTTGGAAATAATTGAAATCGGGAAGAAGTAGTGTTCAGTAATCAGTTTATTAGTGATCAGTTGGCTTTGTAATATAAAATTCAACGACAATGTTTTCCATTTTCGGCTCCCCCTCCTTCGGAGAGGGTTGGGGAGAGGAACAAAAAAACCCGAACTTACATTCGGGTTTCCTTCGCACTAATAAACTAAGTTTATAGGATTATCTCAATCTATCCACAGATTTTACAAGATCTTCGTCCTTTTTGATGGCCTTATTAGCTATAACTAATAATACGATAGCAACAATAGGTAGAAACATCCCAATACCTTTCTCTGAAACAGCTATTGTTTCTCCAGATAAATTTAGCGAACGATATACAAACAAGCCTAATAAAATTAAATTTAAAATTATATTCAACCTGTTAATAACAAATTGATTTTGTCTTTTTTTATACGAAACAATACTCAACAAGGTTAGTGTTGTACTCAAACCCAATACCACAACATATACTTGATTTTTCATAAAAAAAAATTCCTTACCATCACTCATTGTCCACAAAGGAATGAAAAACGGTAAAATACCTGTCACCACAAATGCCAGAAGTAGATATATGGTTTGAATTCTTTGTATCATTATCTTAATTTCTTTCACAAAAATATATTTTCTTTTTAAGAAATACTATTGTATGATTAAAATTTATTCGTAATATTGCATAACAAAACTGTAAGTACTTCATTCTTCGGTCAGTTCACAATCAAAAAAATCATCTCGCAATTTTCGCAATTCCCACTTTAATTAAACTTATAGAACATTTATGTTTGAAATTTCTGCATTAAAAGAAATGAAGCTTTCTGAGCTCCAAGAAATAGCTAAATCAGCCAAAACAATAAAATTCAACGGTGTAAAAAAAGAGGCACTAATCAGCCAAATTTTAGAACTCCAATCAGCAAATACGACATCGGTATCTAATAGTAATGCCGTTGAAGATGATAAGCCCAAAAGGGCTCGAATTGTAGCCGATAAAAAAACTGCTATTAAAAGTTCTTCAAACACCTCTCTTTTCGACAATCCAGAAACCACTGTAGCAGTAGATTCTCCTATTGAAGAAAATGAGATTTCGAAAATACCACTTACAGAAAATGGTTCTGAAAAGAAAGTAGGTAAGATTATTAAATTTAATAAGTCAGCCTACGAAAAGAAGATGGCACTTCAAAAGGAGAAGGAAGCAGCAAGGGCAACAACAGAAGAAATTGAAATAGATTCCGCTACTGAAACCCTAGAAAATCCAGAAGTTATATTTTCCGTCAAAAAAATAAATCCACACGAGCGTAAGCAAACTGACGAGGAAAATCAACCACAAAAGCAAAATACAAATCCAAATCAAAACGGTAACGGAAATGTGAACCCAAATTTCAAAACCAAGAAAAACAATTTTAGGGATTCTGATTTTGAATTTGATGGCATTATAGAAAGTGAAGGCGTTCTTGAAATGATGCCTGACGGTTACGGTTTCCTTCGTTCTTCTGATTACAATTATCTAGCTTCTCCAGATGATATCTATTTGTCGACTTCCCAAATTAGATTGTTTGGACTTAAAACTGGGGATACCGTAAAAGGAGTGGTTCGTCCTCCAAAAGAAGGCGAGAAATTCTTCCCATTAGTTCGGGTATTAAAAATCAACGGACATGATCCGCAAGTGGTCCGTGACAGAGTTTCATTCGAACATTTGACCCCTGTTTTTCCATCCGAAAAATTCAAATTAGCCGAAAGACAAAGCACTATTTCTACTCGAATTATTGATTTGTTTTCGCCAATAGGAAAAGGGCAACGAGGTATGATTGTGGCACAACCAAAAACGGGAAAAACAATGTTGCTGAAAGACATTGCAAATGCCATCGCCGCTAACCATCCCGAGGTTTATTTGATTGTTTTATTAATAGATGAACGACCGGAAGAGGTTACTGATATGCAACGAAGCGTTCGAGGTGAAGTGATTGCTTCAACTTTTGATAGAGAACCACAAGAACACGTTAAAATAGCCAATATTGTTCTCGAAAAAGCAAAACGTTTGGTCGAATGTGGTCACGATGTAGTGATTCTATTGGATTCGATAACTCGTTTAGCAAGAGCTTATAACACGGTTCAGCCCGCATCTGGTAAGGTATTGAGTGGAGGTGTTGATGCTAATGCGTTACAAAAACCAAAACGCTTTTTTGGAGCGGCCAGAAATGTTGAAAATGGAGGTTCATTGAGTATCATTGCCACAGCATTGACAGAAACCGGTTCAAAAATGGACGAAGTTATTTTTGAGGAATTCAAAGGAACGGGTAATATGGAATTACAGTTGGATCGTAAAATTGCCAACAAACGTATTTTTCCAGCCATTGATTTGACATCCTCGAGCACAAGACGTGACGACTTGTTGTTAGATACAAAGACATTGCAAAGAATGTGGATTATGAGAAAGTATCTTTCGGATATGAATCCTGTCGAAGCTATGGATTTTATCAACGATCGTTTCAAAAAAACGAAGAATAATGAAGAGTTTTTGATTTCGATGAATGATTAAAAGAAAATAGAATTTAAAATATAAAATCATAAAAAAATCCTCGATCGTTTTGAGGATTTTTTGTGAATATTAGGAGTCCAAAATCTATATTCCTTGTTCTTTCTTCTGTTCCAAACTTTCTTTACGTTCCAATAAAGCCATATAAAATCCATCAAAACCGGATTCAGAGGCGAGGATTTTTTGATCTTTTATAAAGTCAAATTGTTTTCCAATATCTGTTGCTAAGAATTTTTTAACTTGTTCTTGATTTTCCGAAGGTAAAATAGAACAAGTGGCATAGACTAATTTTCCGCCTGGTTTTACAATTTTGGAATAATTTTCTAAAACTTCGGATTGAACTTTCCGAATGTTATCAATGAATTCGGGTTGTAATTTCCATTTGGCATCAGGATTTCTTTTTAGGACTCCCAAGCCGCTACAAGGAGCGTCAATTAGAACTCTGTCTGCTTTTTCATGTAGTTTCTTGATGATTTTGGTAGAATCGATAATGCGGTATTCAATATTGAAAGCACCGTCTCTTTTGGCTCTTAACTTTAATTGCTTCAACTTGCTTTCGTACAAATCCATCGCGATTAATTGTCCTTTATTTTCCATTAAGGCGGCAATATGCAATGTTTTGCCTCCTGCACCAGCACAGGTGTCAACCACTCTCATTCCTGGTTTTACGTCAAGAAAAGCGGCAACAAGTTGAGAATTGGCATCCTGAACTTCGAAAAATCCTTGTTTAAAAGCATCCGTCAAGAATACGTTAGCCCTTTCCTTTAGGACTAAAGCGTCAGGTTGGTGTTTCAAGAATTCCGTTTCGATGTTCAAGTCCATCAGGATAGCTCTCAGAGACTCTTTATTGGTTTTTAAGGTGTTTACCCTAAGAATTACTTTTGCGGGTTGGTTTTGAGCTGCAATTTCTTTAGCCCAAATTTTTTCACCTAATTCTTTTACGCCTAATTCGTCCATCCAATCTGGAATAGATTCTTTTAAAGCTCTGATTTTTGAAAGTTCGTCAAAACGCCCCTTTATTTTTCTTTCCGGAGTCCCTTCCAGTTGACGCCAATCTGGGATAGGATAACCTCTTAAAACTGCCCAAACCGAGAATATTCTCCATAGATTATCCCTGTCAAAGGGCTCTTTTACTTCTGCAATTTCGGCATATAATCTTTTCCAACGCACCACTTCATAGATCGTTTCGGCAACAAATTTTCTATCTGAGCTTCCCCAACGTTTGTCTTTTTTCAGGGATCGCGCCACTACTTTATCGGCATATTCACCTTCGTTAAAAATCGCATTTAATGCATCAATCGTTGTATATACTAAATTTCGGTGTAATCTCATTTTTAATAATTGAGGTGCAAAGGTACTACTAAAGATTTAAATTAAATTTTTAAAATTGTACGTTATTCTTTAATATTTGGCAAAAAAAATACACTGCAATTGGAAAACAGTGTATTTTTATATTTGTTAAATAGTGCTTTATTTAACTCGGGTTAAGCCTATGTTTTCTGGAGCATGTAACACCATTGGAAACTTTTCTACTTTTACGGAACTGCTATCTAAACCAAAAGCACTTTCTTCAGACAAACTTAATTTTTTAATAAGAAAATATGAATTCATAATTATTTTTTCATGCCATAACAAATCACTATCGTGAGAGAGGTATTTTTCAGATAAAACAAATTTGAAGTCACCAATAATGTTGTTTTTATTCAAGGATTCATACCTACTTGTGATATCGACCTCTCCTTTTTGTACCATATCTTTAATTACTTCCTTAAACATTAAATTTATTTTTGTAGGCTCCCTAAAACCCAAATTAAAATCGACACGATACAAATCGTCTTTGGTAATCTCGGTTACTTTATATTCAGTTTTATAGGGTTCATTTAAAATATTTACATGCACAAACCAATAGATATCGGCTCTTTTCGGTCGCTTTTGTAAAATGGAGTACATTACTTTTTCCTCAATTTCATCAATTCTTCCCGCATTTGTCATATATACCAAATGGGTTGCATATTTTGGTATTGACAAATCAGTACTTAGTTCCACCAATACTTTTTTATAATCTTCTATTTTTACGAATTTAGTATAGCTCTTATTTATTTTTTTTGCCAAATACCAAATAGTCATGACTGATATAAGAACCAATGCAATAATTAAGGTCACATAGCCACCTTCTGCAAACTTTTTAAGATTGGCGATAAGGAATCCAAATTCGATTGTTAAGTAAATAGTTATTAAAGGAATCATGAAATACAATTTAACCCTTTTTAATATCATATAAAAATTAAGGAGCACTGTTGTCATAATCATACATAATATAATGGCTAAGCCATAAGCGTGTTCCATGTTGCTTGATTTTTCAAAGTGCAAAACCACCCCAACACATCCAAAAAATAGTAACCAGTTTATAGAAGGAATATACAACTGTCCTTTTAATTCTGAGGGATATTTAATTTTCACTTTTGGCCAAAAATTTAATCGCATGGCTTCATTTATTAATGTAAATGAACCACTAATTAATGCTTGTGAGGCTATGACCGCGGCAAGTGTTGCGATTATGATTCCTATGGGTTGAAACCAATCGGCCATGATTAAGTAAAAGGGGTTGGCATTTACGCCACCTATATCCTGCAGAGTTTGTCCTTCATGATGAATGAGGTAGGCGGCTTGTCCAAAATAGTTTAACACTAAAGTTGTCTTTACAAAAATCCAGCTAATTCTGATGTTTTTTCGCCCACAATGTCCCATGTCCGAATACAAAGCTTCGGCTCCAGTCGTACATAAAAAAACAAACCCTAAAACATAAAAACCTTCAGGATGAATGGATAATAAATTATAGGCATAATGCGGATTAAATGCTCTTAGCACTTCAGGATGTTGAGTAATTTGCAACAGACCTAATACCCCAAGCATTCCAAACCATAAAAGCATTATTGGAGCAAAAAAGCGGCCGACCAATTTAGACCCAAATTGCTGAATGGTAAACAGAATGAATAAAATCCCAATTACGATGGGAATTGTATTTATTTCGGGATAAAAAGTTTGAATTCCTTCAACGGCAGATGATACCGAGATAGGAGGAGTAATGATTCCATCGGCAAGCAGCGCACTTCCTCCAATTATCGCGGGTACAATTAGCCATTGAATTTTAATTTTCTTTACCAATGCATATAATGCAAAAATCCCACCTTCTCCATGGTTATCCGCGCTCAAGGTAATCAGTACATATTTTATGGTTGTTTGTAAGGTAAGTGTCCAAAAAACACAAGAAATCCCTCCTAAAACAATGTCTGCATTAATAACATAATTGCCAATTATGGCTTTCATTACATATAATGGCGAGGTTCCGATGTCACCATAAATTATCCCCAACGAAACTAATAGACCTCCTAATGTTAACTTACTGTGTAAGTCTTTATGCGAAATGCTCATGTATACTTATTATAAAAAAACTTGACAAATCTACTCTTTTTATACATATCATTAATATAAAATAAAATATAAAAATGAATCGTAATTAAATCTCCATTTTTGATGGCATAACTAATTAGCTTTGCAAATACAAAATGAATTAACACTCAAATTCAAAAAAAATAAGACTATCTGACCCATTTTTAAATAAAAAAGCCAAGAAATAGTAGCTACTGTTTCTTGGCTTTCTATCTTTTTTAAACAAAAAATCTATTTTCTCGGTCCTTTGTCCCGATATTGTTGCAACAGCTTTTTGTTGAAGTTATCTTCAGCCTTTTTTAATTTTATAATTTTTATTGGAGAAATTACCCCTTTTAGACTAGAAATAAATTTTCGGCGATTTTGGAATAAATCCTCATCGTAACTTTCTGACTGGGCAAGAAGTGCAAAAGCTTCTTTTTCACTCATTTTAGCAAACGCTTCATTATCCATTTTGTCAATTAACGATTTTGTCTTCTTCGATCTAATTTCATTTTGTTTGTTGTCAAAAGCATTGTAAATTGGCCAAAAAACTGCTGCTTCATCTGGTGTCAGTGATAATTCAGTAGTTATAAACCCCACTTTTAAGGCTCTAATTTTTTCTCTTTTTTCTTTGTCTTTAGGTTGAGAAAAAGAATGAATGGAAAATAAAAATAGAAAAATCAGTAGTAGTTTGTTCGTTTTCATTATGTTCTAGTTCGTTATATATTGTTCTAAATTCGAGTTAATTGAAAGTTCGTTCTCTATAGATTTATCTTCAATATCCAAGTCAACACTCATTTTATGAATATCTTCTTCATCAAGAAGGTTTGCTAAATCTGTATCTGAAATATCGGACTTATTGGCAATATAGTTTTCTAATATTATTTCGTCAATTTCTGAGGAATGGTTGCTAAGATCATTGTAAATAGGAATAATTAACCCCAATCCTATAATTGCGGCAGCCACAAATAGCCAACTTTTTTTTCTTAAAAAAAGCGAAATTACTTTTGGCTCTTCTTTAGTTAATTGCAGCATTACTTTCTCCGAAAAATGGTCAAAGTAACTTTCGGGGATTATAAACCCAGACTTTATTTTCGGTTCGTTTTCTAATTTAAATGTTTTCATAATATCCATTAGACTTAAATATAGGTAAAGGGTTTAATTTGTTTTGACAAAGGTTTCGATTTTTTTTACGGCATGATGGTAAGACGCTTTCAAAGCTCCTACCGATGTCCCTAAGACTTCTGAAATTTCTTCGTATTTCAACTCTTCAAAATATTTCATTTTGAAAACTAGTTGTTGTTTTTCGGGCAATGATACAATTGCCTTTTGCAGTTTTATTTGAATTTCATTTCCATCAAAATAGAGGTCAGCTTTTAAATTATCAATGGTTTTATTTTGTAATGTTTCTGAGGAAACTTTATTAATTTTTGCTTTTTGATTTAAAAAAGTCAAAGCTTCATTAGTGGCAATTCGATACATCCATGAAAAAAGTTTGCTCTCTCCTTTGAATTTATTCAAATATTGAAAGACTTTTATAAAAGTATTTTGCAATACATCATCTGTGTCATCGTGATTCAAGACGATAGTACGGATATGATTGTAGAGGGGTTTTTGATATTCCTTCAAGAGTTTTTGAAACGCTTGGTTTTGCGTCTTGGGGTTTAATAATTCCTTGATGAATTCCTTTTCTTCTTGCAAAACCTTATTTATTTATCAATTTAGAATGGAAATTACCAAAAAAGTTTAATCTTGAAAAATAACATTAAAATTCAGAAGAGATTTCTTTTTGCTTTTTAGTTTCTGAAGTATTGTCATTGCTTATTTCAGGAAGATTTGTTGATGTTTTAACAGTTCCTTTTGGTTTTACTGGAATATAGATTTCAGTAATCCATTTTGAAGGGCTTTTTTCTTCTTTTTTACCAACAACAAATACTTCCACGTGCGAAAATGCAAAATCTTTTGTGAGATTGTTTGCTTTTATGTATTCCTTTGTTTTATCCAATGCGGCTTTACTATGAACATAATCACCTGTCATTGTTGTTTTTACTGCTTGAAATCCTTTTAATTTTTTTGACATGATATCGCTTCCTTCCACTATAAAAATATCTTCTTTGATAGGAATACAAATTGATATTCTTGCTAGTTCATTCTCGCTATCGTACGTATTATAAATTATAAATGGTTTACCACTTATCGTAATAGTGTTCTGTTTGCAGAATTTAGTGATTTTTGAAATGACTATTTCCGAGTTTTTAGGAATCTTCGAAATTTCACTGGTAAAGGTTTGTTCTAAATAAAAATTTTCGAGTTTGTTTGATAATCCATTTACTTTTATCGAATAAGTGTTTATTTCATAATCCAATTTTCGGTCTAAATTAGTCAAGCTTTTTTCAAACATCAGTCCAATTACTTTCTCTGCACCGCCGTTAAAAGTGTTCATAATTTTATACATAAAAGTCATTTTTCCCATTGCTTTCCATGTGACTTTAGTGCCTTTTAGAGTATCTTTAAAACGCATAAAAACTTCAGAGGAGTTGCCGTTGAAATTCATTGTTTGAAAAATACTATCGTTCACCTTTACATACAATGTTTTTAAATTTCCACTACTTGCTTTTCCTTCCCAAGAACATAAACTGCCTTTGCCTAAAGTGTTTTTAGAAAGGGTTACATACATTAGAGAATCTTCTACTGCCCAAGAATTCCAATCTTCCCAATTTTTAGTCTCATTCACGTAATTAAATACAACCGATTTTGGCGAGTTGATAACCCTACTTCTTTCCACGGTAAATTCCCCTTTTTGTGTTGCAACAAAAATAGATAATGCCACCAGGCTAAGTAATAGTAAAAGAAATAAATATTTTAAAATTCTCATTGTACTCCTGTTATTTTATCATGTAAAGTTAGAAATTTTATTAATACGGTAACCGCTACAAAGTTAAAATTAGTAGTGTAGATTAATTTTAATTGTTTTCAATTTTAAATTGATTTAAGTGTAATAAATCTTTGTTACAATCAATTTAAATAAATGTATATTTGTTAAACAACTGTTTTTAAACAACTAAATAATATTACTAATGAAAGTACTAAAAACCGTAGGGATTTTTATTTCGATTGGGATTTCCCTTGTTTGTAATGCACAAATAACCAAAACCAATACTCTAAAAATAACCGAAAAAGCCCCTTTCGAATATGTAGTCGAACAATTTTCAGACATAAAAGTATTGCGGTATCAAATTCCAGGCTGGGAAAATTTAACCTTAAAAGAACAGAAGTTAGTCTATTATCTTACCCAAGCCGGATATTCGGGTCGGGATATAGTTTGGGACCAGCATTATAAGCACAACCTGAAAATAAGAAAAGCGCTCGAGAATATGTATCAAAATTATAAGGGAAACAAAACTACCGAAGACTGGAAAAATTTTGAAATTTACCTAAAAAGAGTATGGTTTGCCAATGGGATTCATCATCATTATTCGAATGACAAAATCAAACCTGATTTTTCAAAAGACTATTTTACTACATTAATGAAAGCTACCAAAACAAACTTGTCTCCAACCATAACGGATGTTATCTTTAATGACGCCGATGCTAAAAAAGTAAATCTTGATGAATCTAAAGGATTATTAGAAGGTTCTGCAATTAATTTTTATGATAAAGGAATTACAGCTAAAGATGCAGAAGATTTTTATGCTAAGAAAACTAGCCCAGATTCAAGTAAACCTTATTCTTTCGGTTTAAACTCTAAACTGGTTCGTAATTCCAAAGGACAATTGGAAGAAAAAATTTGGAAAAGTGGCGGTATGTATGGAGCAGCTATCGACAAAATTGTGTATTGGTTAGTGAAAGCCAAAAGTGTAGCCGAAAACAAAAAACAAGTGGATGCTTTAGGATTACTCATTAATTACTACAAAACAGGAAGTTTAAAAACTTGGGACGATTATAATATCGCTTGGGTCCAGGCTACTGAGGGCAATATTGACTACATCAATAGTTTTATCGAAGTATACAACGATCCATTGGGATACAGAGGTTCCTATGAAAGTATCGTTCAAATAAAAGATTTTGACATGTCTGCAAAAATGGAAGTTATTTCTAAAAACGCGCAATGGTTTGAAGATAATTCTCCCTTGTTTCCGGAACACAAGAAAAAAAATGTAGTAGGGGTGTCATACAAAACGGTTGTGGTTGCGGGTGAATCAGGAGATTCTTCTCCGGCCACTCCAATAGGTGTAAATCTACCAAATGCCGATTGGATTCGCGCAGCACATGGTTCGAAATCAGTTTCTTTAGGGAATATTTTAGAATCGTATGCAAAGGCAGGAGGAAAAGGCAGGTTGCAAGAATTTGCTAATGATGCTGAAGAAGTTGCTTTAGCGACTAAATATGCAGAGTTAGGCGATAAAATGCACACGGCATTGCATGAAGTCATAGGGCATGCATCGGGCCAAATAAATCTAGGTGTGGGAACTCCTAAAGAAACTCTTAAAAGTTATGCTTCAACTCTTGAAGAAGGAAGAGCGGATTTGGTCGGACTATATTATGTTTATAATCCAAAATTACAAGAATTCGGTTTGGTCGATGATTGGAAAAAACTAGGGATGGAATCTTATGACAGTTATATTCGAAACGGATTGATGACCCAGTTAATCCGTTTAGAACTAGGCACCAACGTTGAAGAGGCGCACATGCGAAACCGTCAGTGGGTGAGTGCTTGGGTTTTCGAAAAAGGGAAAGCTGACAACGTAATCGAGAAAATAACCAGTGATGGGAAAACCTATTTTAATATTACCGATTATGAAAAACTACATGATTTATTCGGACAATTGTTGCGGGAAGTACAACGTATAAAATCAGAAGGGGATTATGCCTCAGGAAAGGCTTTGGTCGAAAATTATGGGGTAAAAGTGGATCAAAAATTACATGCTGAAGTATTAGAAAGAAACAAACAATTTGCTTCGGCGCCCTATAGCGGATTTGTAAATCCAGTATTGGTGCCGAAATTAGATGCAAAAGGAAACATTGTTTCGATTAAAGTACAACAACCCAAATCCTTTGCAGAACAGATGTTGCAGTATTCTAAAAACTACGGATATTTGCCCCTAGTAAACTAGAAATATGATTTTTTAAAATGTAAGATGCCTTAAAGGCATCTTTTTTTATGGAAGAAAACTACCGTTTGAAAAATATCTTTATCAGAAAAAGCAGTCCAATAAAGATAAGAAAGGCAATTAATATTTTATAATTTCCTTTATAAAACAGGGTATGCAATTTGGCATCTTTTCTATAGGAATAAATCATTGCAATAACAAAAGCAATAAAAAAAAAGCCGGCAAATAATAATTGTCCTTGACTAAACATAATTAAAAATATTTTGGGCAAATTTAAGGTTTTGTTTAGGAAAAGTTACTAATTTGCCCCTTCATTTAATTAAATAAAATTATGCAAAAGCAAATCAATGCAGTCAAGGAATTTCATACTGCGTTTGTTATTGGTCACAGTGAAATCCCAAGAGCCGATTTGGGCGAAAGTAAAAATATACTTCGTTACAACTTGATGAAAGAAGAAAATGAGGAATACTTGGAAGCTGTCCAAAAAAATGATTTAGTTGAAATTGCAGATGCATTGGGAGATATGATGTATATTCTTTGTGGTACCATTATAGAACACGGTTTGCAACATAAGATAGAAGAAGTTTTTGACGAAATTCAGCGAAGTAACATGAGTAAATTGGGAGAAAACGGCAAACCCATCTATCGCGAAGATGGAAAAGTGATGAAAGGTCCCAATTATTTTAAACCAGATTTTTCGAAAATATTGGGAGAAAAATAACAGATTTCGATAGCAATAAAAAAAGCAGTTTAAAATGATACTAATCATTTTAAACTGCTTTTTTAACAAAACTATTTGCAACCTGGAAACTAAACCTTAACCGTCCAGCCAAAGGTATCTTCAGCCAATTTTTGTTGAATGTTTGTTAATTTGTCTTTAAGAAGCATGGCAAATGAATTTTCTGTTTTAGGTAATTCATAATAAACGTCTTGATAGGAGAATCCGGCAATCGGACTAATTACAGCAGCTGTTCCAGCTCCAAAAATCTCTTTCAAAGAACCGTTTTTTGCTGCTTCAACAAGTTCTGAAACAATGACAGGTCGAATGACCATGTCAATATTTTCTTTTTCAGCCATAGCAATAAGACTTTTTCTGGTCACACCATCAAGTATTCTTTCACTTGTGGGAGCAGTGTATAAAGTGTCCTTTATTCTAAAAAATACATTCATGGTTCCCGCTTCTTCTAATTTGGTATGCGTAGCATCATCCGTCCATATAATTTGTTGAAAACCGTCTTTGTTGGCCAAATTAGTTGGGTAAAATTGGGCAGCATAATTTCCTGCAGCTTTTGCAGCTCCAATACCGCCATTTGCGGCTCTACTGTAGTGTTCGGCGATGATTACTTTTACTTCGCCTGAATAATAGGATTTTGCTGGAGATAATATAATCATGAATTTATAATCTTCAGACGGATTTGCGATTACCCCAGTTCCGGTAGCAATCATAAAG
Source organism: uncultured Flavobacterium sp. (assembly GCA_964535705.1). Taxonomy (GTDB): domain Bacteria; phylum Bacteroidota; class Bacteroidia; order Flavobacteriales; family Flavobacteriaceae; genus Flavobacterium. The sequence goes on along the minus strand of CAZHVE010000024.1, from coordinate 11,306 downwards.
GGTCTAATGTAAAGTGAATTTCCCTTCCCTTTTTTTACCCATTCCTTGTCTAATTGCAACAACTGATTCAAGCCTTCCATAAAAACATATTCAGGAACTTCAGGCATAGCCATTCTTATGGCAGAATTATTAAAGCGTTTGAAGTTTTCATCGGGTCTAAAAAGCCAAATAGCATCTTGATCATCTTTATAAGCCTTCATTCCTTCAAAGATGGCTTGCCCATAATGAAAAACTTTAGCGGAGGGATCTAATAAAAACGGAGCATACGGTTTGATGATTGGTTTTTGCCACTCCCCATTTGTGTAATCGCACTCCAATAAATGATCTGTAAAAACAGCCCCAAAACTCAAATTATCAAAATCAACTTCATTTATTTTTGAAGTGGCAGTTTTAATTATTTCAATTTTGTTGGTTTGTGTTGCACTCATATTAATGATGGTGTATTTAATATAGTAAGATTGAATTTAAAAACGTCGCAATCGCATTCGACGATTTATCTTTTGCAAAATTAAATAAAAATCGTTGAAATACTTGCTAAAAAGACATTAATTACAGCATTTGAATGCGTTTTGTTTATTCAAAAAAAATAATGAAAAAAGCAACCACAATTTTATGAAATATCTAAAAAAAATCGATTTTTGATGGTCAAATAGATTTGTTTTTAGCTAAATTTGGACAGTACGCACTATTAGATATCCTGAAATCACCAGAAATAAATTTTGAAAAGAGAGATTATACAAACTCATGACGGTTCTACCACTATCCATATCGAAGAATGGAACGAATGCTATCATTCTAAATTTGGGGCCATTCAGGAAGCCCAACATGTTTTTATAAAAAATGGACTAAGCTTATTTGAAAACAAAACCGTTTGTATTTTAGAAATTGGATTTGGTACAGGATTGAATGCTTTTATCACTTTTTTAGAATCACAAAGGCTAAATCAAAGTATTGATTATGTTGGGGTGGAAGCCTATCCTGTTTCGCCAGAAGAAGTACTATTGATGAATTATGTTTCGGCGCTAGCTGCCGATAATGAAAGTACCACATTCGAGAAGATGCATGAATCCAACTGGGAAGAACAAATTATTTTAAGAAATAATTTTGTATTCACCAAAAGGAATCAATTTTTTCAGGACATTGATGATTTAGAAAAGTTTGATTTGATTTATTTTGATGCTTTTGGCTATAGGGTACAACCCGAATTGTGGAGTACGGCTATTTTCGAAAAAATGTACAAGGCACTTAAGCAAAAGGGCATATTGGTCACTTATGCGGCTCGCGGAGTGATAAAAACAAGCATGATGGAAGTAGGTTTTACGGTCGAAAAACTGGCAGGACCGCCAGGAAAACGGGAAATGTTTCGAGCCAAAAAAATATAATATTTTGGTGTTTTTGTGCAATAATAAATAAAGTGATGCGTTAATTAATCAGGTAAGATTTATCAAAAATTACACCTATTTTTACAATAGTTTGTTTTCAAGTTCTAACCCAAATCTTAATTTGTTATGTCGAAAATAATGTTTGATTATACAAAATCAGTACTCGAAAGAGTGAGTTTTGATCCTATGCTTTTTTGCAAAGAATTAGAAAAGGCAATCAAAGCATTATTGCCCTTTGAATTGGAGTTGTTGCGAGAATGGCTATTGCACTTTGTAATTGAAAAACCAGAATTAAAACAATGTCTTATAATTGTAAACAAGTAAAGTAGAAAGAACCTTAATGGTTCTTTTTTGATTTCTACTCTAGATGAGACTCTGTTTTATTTACCCTGCAATAAATAACATATTTAATCTATTTCTTATAAATAAATAAAAAATATGTAAATAAACCGGTTTTATCGTATTTAATCGTATTTTTTTGTGAATTTATTTTGTATTTAATGTTTGATTATTCTATCTTTATGGTGAGATAACCCTAAATCTTTTTGTTATGCCTTATAGAATGATATATGATTACACGAAAATTGTACTTGAAAAAGTTAGCATTGACCCTTCACTTTTTTGCAAGGAATTGAGAAAAGCAAATAAAAATTTGCTGCCTTACGAAATCGAGAAATTAAAAAATTGGCTGGAAAATTTCACAAAAGGAAGACCTGAACTTAAGCAGTATTTAAGCATTGTGAATTAGTAAAAAGAAACAAAAAGGAGTTCAATTACATCTCGACTCCTTTTTTATTTTTTTTGAATTGGGCTAACAATTTGAACATTTTGAAAAACAATTGCACCTTTTATCACTCCTGAAATCGTGTTTCGTAGCGCATCAATAATATGAATTTTTAATTCGCTTTTTGGATAAATTAGGCTTACCTCCCGAGCTGGTTTAGGTTCTTTAAAATGCCTTAATTTTAATTTGTCTTTTTCCTTCAAATCCAAAGTATGCAAATAGGGTAGTAGTGTTGTTCCCAAACCTTCATCCGCTAATTTTATCAATGTTTCAAAACTGCCGCTTTCCAGTTGGAATGTATTTCTAGATGCAATATTTTGGTTTTTGCATAAATTTAAAATACTATCCCGAAAACAATGCCCATCCTGTAGCAATAAAATATCATCAGGATTTAAATCAGAAATTTCAATTTCCTTTTTCTGTGAAGCGATATGATCCGGTGGAATATAAGCTACGAAAGGTTCATAATATAGGACGATTTCTTTAATTTTTTCATCTTCCAATGGTGTGGCGGCAATGGCTGCATCAAGATAACCATTTTTCAAACGAAGAATAATTTCATCGGTGTTTAATTCTTCAATGATGAGATTTACTTTTGGATATTTTTTTATGAAATTATTCAAAAACATGGGCAAAAGTGTAGGCGTAATGGTAGGGATTATTCCCAATCGGAATTCGCCACCTATAAATCCTTTTTGATATTCAACAATATCCTTTATTTTTCCAGCTTCATTAACTATGTTTTTAGCTTGATTTACAATTTTTAGTCCAATATCTGTGAGCTGAATTGGTTTTTTACTTCTGTCGAATATTAAAACGTTAAGTTCCTCCTCAATTTTTTGAATTTGCATACTCAATGTAGGTTGGGTAACGAAACATTTTTCAGCGGCAAGAGTGAAATTTTTGTGTTCGGCAACAGCCAAAACATATTGCAGTTGGGTAATAGTCATTATATAGTATTTTGTGATGCAAATATAAAAACAATCAATTTAATTTATTATTATAGTTCTTACTATTTTTGTTTTAAATTAGCCCAATATAAATGGAAAAGTCGAAAATAAATCGCTAGATTTAATCCTATAAAAATCGGATGAAACAGTTCCTACTGGTGCATAATAAAAACAGGATTAGGATCCCTATTTGTATGGATGTCTTAATAGACTTTAAAATAAATAAAAAATGAGTGATTTTTACAAAAAAATATTAGATAATAATAAAATGTGGGTGGAAGCTTCTTTGGCAAAAGATCCAAATTATTTTCAAGATTTGGCCAAAGGTCAAGCCCCACCACTTTTATGGATTGGATGTTCAGACAGTAGAGTTCCCGCAAATGAGATTGTTGGGGCAAAACCTGGTGAAGTGTTTGTGCATCGAAACATTGCCAATATGGTAGTTCATAGTGACATGAATATGTTAAGCGTATTGGATTACGCAGTTAATGTTTTAAAAGTAAAACATGTTATTGTATGTGGCCATTACGGTTGTGGAGGTATACAGGCAGCCATGAATAATATGTCAATAGGTATAATAGATAACTGGATTCGTCATATAAAAGATGTGTATCGTTTGCATCAAACCTTTTTAGATTCTATAGAAAACGAAACAGATCGCTTTAATGCTTTCGTTGAAGTTAATGTTAAAGAGCAAGTATTTGATTTGGCTAAAACCTCCATTGTACAGTCTGCCTGGAAAAATGGGCAAGATTTAACACTTCACGGATGGGCTTATGGTTTAAATTCGGGTTTCGTAACAGATTTGGAAGTTAACATAAGTTCTGATAAGGATTTGGACAAAGTATATCAATTAAAATTTTAATAAAAATCGCTTTAGGGCGATTTTTTTATTCGTTTTCTTCCAGGTTTTCATTGAAAGCAGAAGGTAAAAGCCTAGGGATAAATTTGATTAAGATAGGGAGTAACAAACTACCACCGGGAAGCAAAAATATAGTTAAAGAAGGAACGGTTTTACAAATGTCCAATAATTGTTTTTTTACCTTTTTCTTTTCTTTTTCATCCAAATCCCTTCTGGTAGAAATAGCTAGTAAAAGCATCAATTCTTTGCTTTGAAAAATTTCTTTTACCAGTCTGTTTTTGTTGCGTGTAATTAATTTCATGACAGTTTGGGTAGTTTGGTCATAAAAATGTTTGACAGGATTTGAGTAGTTAAAATAGGGAATTTCATCCCTATAGTTTGTGATGAATTCATTTGTTTTTGCTATACTTTCGGTCACGAAATCATCAGGAACAGTCATCAACTCGGCTAATTTATGAAGAAAATAAGCCTCGTTTTTTTCGATAATTCCATCACTCCACAAGGTCATTCCGGCCATGTCAATGAGGTAGTTTTTTTCTAACTCGTTTGTAAAATAGTTTAGTTCAAGTTCCTCCATCCCAAAATTCCGGGATTGAATATTCACCTTGGAGAATTTAGTGTACCGAACGGAAGACTCAAAAAGCTTAATCAATAAATCGTCATATTTAGATTTAGTAGATTTAGTTTTCAGCGAAAGGGAAACAATATTGATAATAGCTTCCTCTATTTTTTTTAGATATTTTTCAGGAATTGCTCCGTGGATTAGATATTGACGGAAGGCCAAAATATCAATAAAAAGCAATGCATTGGTTAAAATATGGGAGAAGTTTTTGCTGATAGTATCGATATTGGTTTGAACTCGACTATCGATTATTTTTTCTAGGTTTAATGAAGAGGAGCTTTCAGGCAGTACTTTTTTAAATAAATTAAAGCCTTCAGGATTCATTTCGTTATAAAAAGTAAGTGCTTCAGCTATGAAATTTTCAGTTTTACATTCGTCTGTGGACAAAACATAAATACCAAACAAAGTATTCAATAGTGCAACTTTAGACACTTCGTTTCCAACCCAAGATTCGGTGTCAATTGGGTCAGCCGTGTCAAAAGAAACTATATGGCCGTATATGAACCCTGTTTCTCTGACTTTTTTATAAAACGTATTTAAATTCTCTTTATCAGAAAATAGAAAGGTTTTTTGTTTTGAGAAAAATTTATCTATCCAACCGTTTGCCGAAGGGTTAATCATTGCTTTATTTTGAGGCTAAAAATCTAATTTTTTCTGGTTTTTAGTAATGAAATATAAACCTATTTTATAATTGCCGAACATGCAACCCTTGCTCCCGCATTTCCGGAAGGCTGGGATATATAATCATCGGCCCCTTGATGTACAATCAGACCTTTTCCAAGAATGTCTTTTGTGGCATCCCCGCAGCCAATACACCACTCGTCAGTTGATAAAGTGATAGTTCCATTTCCTTTTTCGTCGGCGTTAAAATTCCCAATATCCCCTTTATGCGATTCGCCTTGACCCAATTTTCCGTGCTTTTTGAAAGTGGGATTCCAATGTCCGCCTGCTGAACTCCCATCTGCAGACGAACAATCCGATTTCTCGTGAATATGAATGGCGTGAATACCAGGCTTTAATCCGGATAATTTTGCAATAAGAGTCACTGTGCCATTTTTTTCTGAAAAGGATGCCATTCCAAAGACTGTACTATTGCTTTTTGATTCAAATGTGATGTTTAATTTATTTGTTATTCCGTTTGAAGAACTGGTTTTACAACCAATAATTACAGCAATAAGTAGAGAGATTGATAGTATTACTTTTTTCATATTTTTTAGTTTTGGATTCACCATAAATTTACACAGAATTATTTTTAAGAAATTGTTTTTATCCTAAAAACTATTTTGTTTTATCGCCAACAAAATGATGAGTTGGTGTTTTGAATAATACGTTAAAAGTAGTCAAACTTCCATAAATTCTGGTAATGTATTGTTGTAACTCAATTTTTTCAATTTCTTCAATGCTACTAGCATTTATTTTTTGTTCCATAACTCGAAGTCGGTCACGAACCATGATTATTTTATGAAAAAAAGTGTCAATTGGAATTTCTTTTGAAGCCAATCCGGGCTGACCAGGATCTAGTATCATCTTTCCGCCCTTCCACTTATCGGCAATCGGAACAATTTCTGAAATATCCGACCATTTCTTTAGAATTTGAAGTAGACTCTTTTCCACATCATAAAAACTAATAGTGTCGACTTCGTTTTCTACAGCTTCCAAAACCTCAAATTCACTATCGATAGCTATGGTTTCTAAACCATTTTCTATAAATGTCACCCAATATTCTTTGGAAGAAACATTGGTGATTACTCCCTTTCCAAATTCTGAATGGTGAATTCTGGAACCTATTCCTAATATTTTCATAAAATTAATTTTTCACTTCTTAGATTCAACTAATACATGCAACTTTTGCCTTAAGTTCTTTGCTAATTATTTTTTGCTAGTTGACATAATTTTGCTAATTTAGGGTATTATTTTCTATTTTAATTAGGGGAATGTTTTGTTTGTTTTTTGGGAAACAGCATACCTAATTTAATTCCAACAAAACATTGTATTTGTCTAGTATTGATAAATTTTCGGAAGAACTGTAATCCTTGATTTCTTCAGCAGTGTCTCTTTCTTTTTTTGAATTAATCTGTTTTAAGCAATTAAAAAAGCGTCTCACATCTTTCGTGTTTGTCAATATTAAACCCGGAACCGTTGCGTTTTCGCCTTGTTTGTCTTTAGAAACCATCGTGAAATAGGATGAATTACAATGTTTAATGTTTCCTGTTTGGATATTCTCCGATTCAACTCGTATGCCTATAATCATGGAACTTTTACCTACATAATTTACACAGGCTTTCATGGTAACAAGCTCTCCAACTTCTATGGGATTCAGGAAGTTTACGGTGTCAACAGAAGCCGTTACGCAATAGTTTCCTGAAAATTTAGAGGCACATGCAAACGCAATTTGGTCAAGCATAGATAAAATATAACCTCCATGAATTTTGCCGCTAAAATTGGTGTGGGAAGGTAGCATTAATTGTGAAATACTAATTTTTGACGATTCAACTGTTTTAAAAATAGGTTCCATAATTGATTTACTTTGTTTATAGTTTTTTGTTTTCGGATTATTCGGATTGTTTTTCTGCGCGATTCAAGATGTTATCGGGAAGGGCTTTCTTGGCTTTGGCTCCCATTTTTTTAAGTTTTTCGACACTGGTGATCAGATTTCCTTTTCCATCCACAAGTTTGCTCATGGCACCTTGATATTCTACTTTGCTTTCATCAATCTTTTTACCAACTTTGATTAAATCCGCCACGAAACCTTCAAATTTATCGTATAAAGCTCCGGCTTGTCGTGCAATTTCAAAGGCATTTTCTTGTTGTTTTTGGTTCGCCCACATGCTGTCGATCGTTCGTAAAGTTGCTAGTAGGGTAGAAGGCGTAACAATCACGATATTTTTCTCAAAAGCCTTGTTGTACAAAGTGGTGTCCTCGTTCAACGCCAATGCAAAAGCCGGTTCCATCGGGATGAAAAGCAGCACAAAATCTGGGCTTTCCATTTGGTATAAATCCTGGTAGTTTTTATCTCCCAATTGCTCCACGTGGCGTTTGATAGAACTGACGTGTTCTTTCAAAAAACCATTTTTTAAACTGTCGTCTTCTTCATTGATGAATTTTTCATAGGCGGTCAGCGAAACTTTCGAATCGACAATCATTTTTTTACCGTCAGGGAGATTGATGACCACATCAGGAAAAACACGATTTCCTTCCCCGTTGGTGTGGGATTGTTGGACAAAATATTCCCTATCTTTTTCCAATCCCGATTTTTCCAAAACTCGTTCCAGAATCAACTCTCCCCAATTCCCCTGCATTTTACTGTCGCCTTTAAGGGCTTTGGTCAGGTTTAGGGTTTCCTTGCTCATTTGAATATTCATATCGCGCAACCCCAAAATTTGTTGGCGCAATGCCGCGTGGTAGTCAATGCTTTCTTTATGGGTGTCATCCACTTTTTTCTCGAACAGTTGAATTTTTTCTTGTAATGGCGACAAGATATTTTTCATATTTTCCTTGTTCTGCTCGGTAAACTTGTTGGACTTTTCATCCAAGATTTTATTGGCCAGATTTTCAAATTCCTTGGTGAATTTTTCCTGTAGTTTTTCTACTTCTTCCTTTTGCTCTTGGTTACGTTGCCAAAGGTTTTCAAAATCAACTTCTTTCTTGGTGAGTTGTATATTTATGGATTCTCTCTCGTTGCGAATAGTTTCTTTTTCCTCAATAACTTGTTGCAATTTCGTATCCCAGTCCGATTTTTCTATTTGGTATTGCTCTTTAAGATTGTTGAGTCTCTCTTCGAGATAGCTTTTTTCTGATTGAGATTTAGCTAAAAATAGTAGTTTTCCAATGAAAACTCCAATAGCGAGCGCAACAATAAAAAGCAGTAAAAACGGGAGCATGGTTGACATAAAAGAATGGTTTTTGAAAAAAGTAAAAGTAAGGAATAATATCAATTTAAGATTGCATAAGAAGATAATTTGAAAAATGTATTTTTGTATAATTATTTAAAAAAATGTTCAATCACAGTCACTTTATCCTCCACAAGCCTTACGGCTATTTGAGCCAATTTATTTATGAACTCAAAAGAAAAAAGAAACTTTTGGGCGAATTACACGATTTTCCCAAAGGAACTATGGCTATTGGTCGGCTAGACGAGGACTCTGAAGGCCTTCTTTTATTGACCACCGATGGAAAGATGAGCGAAATCGTACGAAGCAAAAAAGTGGATAAAGAATATTATGTTCAAGTAGATGGAATCATCACTCAAGAAGCCATAGACAAAATGAAAAAGGGTGTTGAAATAGGTTTCAACGGCACAAAATATACCACCAAACCTTGCGATTCCTTTATAATTATTGAAATTCCCGCTTTTGGCGCAAGGGGAAAAAAAATACGGGACGAACGCCATGGACCAACATCTTGGGCTTCCATCACAGTCAATGAGGGTAAGTTTCGTCAAGTTCGTAAAATGACCGCTGCGGTAGGATTTCCTACCTTGCGATTGGTACGCGTTCGAATAGGAAACGTTCATTTGAATCATTTGCAAGCGGGTGAAGTTGTTGAAGTGGAAGATTTTGTTGTTGTTCTTTAGTCTATTATCTTTTTGTCTATACTCTATTATCTATAAAATTATGCTCAATATTGTCCTAGTAGAACCCGAAATTCCCAACAATACTGGAAACATTGGTCGTTTGTGTGTGGGCACAGAAAGCCGTCTGCACCTGATTCACCCTTTTGGATTTTTGATTAACGACAAAAATTTAAAGCGATCAGGCTTAGATTATTGGATACATCTTGACGTTACTGAATACCAAAACATTGACGAATGGATTCCTAACATTCCCGATTTATCAAGAGTTTTCCTGATGAGTTCTCACGCTTTAATATCAATTTATGAAACCCAATTTCAGGATGGGGACTGGTTGGTTTTTGGTAAAGAAAGCGTGGGTTTGAGCAAGGAAATTTTGGATAGATTCGAAAATCATTTGACAATTCCGATGTCGAATTTAATCCGAAGTTTTAATATTGCCAATTCGGTTGCGTTTGTGGTGGGAGAGGCGAAAAGACAGATTTCAATTGATAATGGATAATTGTCAATTGATAATTATCCATTGATTATAAACTTCCCTTTTTCGCTATCAAAAACGATATGCTCATCTTTGAATAATGCATTGAAACTTCCTTTTAGAATCAAATTACAAGGTTGGTCCTGAATCACATTTTCAGGAGTCATAATAATCATTTCGTCGCTCAATTGAATTGCCATATCGATGTCGTGAGTCGAAAACAGAATGCACTTTCCAGTTTCTTGTGTGAGTTTTTTCAAGAGTTTAAAAAGCACCACTTTGTGCAGTAAATCTAGGTGGGTGGTGGGTTCATCCAAAATAATCAAAGGCGTGTCCTGTGCCAAGGCTCTTGCAATCAACACAATTTGCAATTGTCCGTCACTAATTTCGTAATGTTTTTTGGATGTCAAATGCTCAATTTGAGTTAGCGCTATCGCTTCGTTGATTTTAGCGTTGTCATAGTCGGTTAATTTTCCAATCCAATTCGTGTAAGGCTGTCTTCCCAGAGCGATAACTTCCCAAACCGTCAAGTTGCTTGGCGGTAATTTCTCTGTTAAAACAACGCTGAGGCTTTGCGCCAAGGTTACAGCATCCAGCTTATGAATGTCCTTTCCGTTCAATAATACCATTCCCGAAATGGGGTTTTGGATTCCAGTTATGGTTCTTAAAAGGGTTGATTTTCCAATACCATTGGCACCAATTAGAGCGATTAGTTTTCCTTCCTTTAAATTCAAGTTTAGATTTTTGGTAATGGTATTTGTAGTGCCTTTGGTTTTGTAACCAATGCTTAAATTTGAAGTAGAAAGAATATTATTATTGTTCATTTTGATAAAGATTTTTTTAAACACATAGAAACATAGTTTTTTTGATTCTAAATAGAGAGTTTATAGTTGAAACTTTGTTTCAAACATAGCAAAATAATTTACTTTTCGGGTAAGTTTTTAAAATATTCGTTTACAAAAGTTTTCTGCCCTTCTTTGAAAATATTAAAACAATTAAAATTAATTAAAATTCCTTTTGGAGCTTTTAAAAGTTTCATATGAGTCATAAGTTGAGCTTCAAATATTGGATTTGGTTGTATTACGGATTTCAATTCTACAACCAAACAATTTTCTATAAATAAATCGCATTTAAAAACTGCTTTGATTTCTTTGGTTTTATAAACTAGAGGAACTTTCATCTCTGTAGAAAAGTTAATTTTTCTTTGCGATAATTCTTCTTTCATACATTGATGATATACACTTTCTAGTAATCCTCTTCCCATTACTTTATGAACTTCAATAGAAGAACCAATAACTTCATACGTTAAGTCATCTAAATATTTTTGTGTTATCATATTTATGTTTTTAATTTTAAACGCATAGAATAATAGAAAAAAGATTTTGATAGCTCAATTGTTTCGCTTGTTCTCTATCGATCAGGTCTTTGGGTTTGCTTCTCCGGTTCGACCTTTGGGCTCGGGTTGCATATCTATGATTTACTATAATAAAGCGAAGCGTCTCTATAAAAGTAATAAAAAACTATGTTTCTATGCGTTTAAAAAATATAAGTCGTGTTCATTAAACTAAAAAGTAATACAAAATTATGTATGCGTTTAAAAAAAATTAGTTCATCATTTTACGTTTTCGAACCAACAACCAAATCACGATTGGTGCGCC
>CAZHVE010000023.1:0-29124 GCA_964535705.1 uncultured Flavobacterium sp. | reverse complement strand
AAATCACTTTCACTTACCGAAAAACAGTTGCCCTTTTTGTTCGAAAACAGTATATTTGAAGTCTCAATGAACATCACTTCTCAAATAAAACAGCCTATTTTTAACGAAATGGAACTTTTCGAAAAAAAGTTCTACGAATCGATGACTTCAAAGGTCGCTTTGTTGAATAGGATTACTTATTATATCGTGAATCGAAAAGGAAAACAAATGCGCCCTATGTTTGTTTTTTTGACTGCTAAAATGGTTTCAGCAGGGATTGTAAACGAAAGAACCTATCGTGGAGCCTGTGTTATAGAACTTATCCACACGGCTACTTTAGTGCATGATGATGTGGTGGATGACAGTAATCGCCGAAGAGGTTTTTTCTCTATTAACGCTCTTTGGAAAAATAAAATAGCCGTTTTGGTCGGTGATTATTTGCTGTCAAAAGGATTGTTGCTTTCTATAGACAATGGCGATTTCGATTTGTTGCGAATTATTTCGGTGGCTGTACGTGAAATGAGCGAAGGAGAGTTGCTCCAAATAGAAAAAGCCCGAAGATTAGATATCACTGAGGCTATTTATTACAAAATAATCCGAAAAAAAACAGCAACTCTTATAGCGGCCTGTTGCGCTCTTGGAGCAAAATCGGTTATTGAAGATGAAGTCCAGGTGGAGAACATGCGTACATTTGGAGAACTCATAGGGATGGCCTTTCAAATAAAAGATGATTTATTCGATTATAGCGAAGAAGCCATTGGCAAACCTACAGGAATTGACATTAAGGAACAAAAAATGACTTTGCCGCTTATTCATGTTTTGAATAATTGTACTGCAAAAGAAAAATCTTGGCTTATTAATTCCATAAAAAATTACAACAAGGACAAGAAGCGCGTCAAAGAGGTTATTGCTTTTGTAAAAGAAAATAATGGCTTGCTTTATGCCGAACAAAAAATGGCGCAATTCCAACAAGAGGCACTTTTGCTTTTGGAAAATTATCCGATTTCTGAGTTTAAAGAAGCCTTGATTTTAATGGTTAATTATGTTATCGAAAGGAAGAAGTAATAGTAAATTTTTTATTTTGAGGTACGACAACTACATAGTTTGCTAAATTTATTTTTGAAATAGTACCGAAAGTAATACTTCCTTTTTCAAATTTTGTATAAAAAATACTGATAAGTTTAAATAAGAATTGTTAATTTAGTAATATGAAAACAAGGAAAAGTAACATAGTTTTAATTGAGGACGATTTAGCTTTAGGTAGTCTGATTATGGAATTATTACTTTTGAATGATTTCAATGTAAATTGGTTTGTCGATGGAATGAAAGCACTCGATCATTTACAAAATAGTATTCCAGACATTATTATTAGTGATATGATGATGCCTATTATGAATGGAGAGCAGTTGTTTATGAATATTCGAAAAAACATCGAATTTAATACAATTCCTTTTGTTGTTATTACCGCCAATATGGATGATGAGGTGAAATATAGACAGTTGGAGAGCGGGGTAAATGATTATATAATGAAGCCCTTTCAAACAAAAGAATTGATTTTTAAAATCAGGAATCTTTTACAGTTTAAAAAAAATATTGAAAAAAAAATCAAGCCAGATCCTTTCTCAAAAGTTAGCATACGATTATCTCGAATAGATTTTTTATCATCAATAAATGACATTTTATTGAAGGATATGAAATCAAAAATTGGTGTTGATGAATTGGCAAAAGAGCTTTTTATCAGTAGATCCTCACTAGATAAAAGGATTAGAAAGCTTTCTAATAAAAACATATCCCAATATATTAGAGAGTTTAAATTGCAATATGCAATTAGACTTATTGATTTAGGGGAAAAAAACATTCAGTTTTTAGTAGATGAAACGGGGTTTAATTCGTTTTCTTATTTTTCAACAAGTTTCAAATCCTATCTTGGTCTTACTACACGGGATTATATTAAATCAATTAAAAGAAGCTAGCTTAAAGGAATTTATTTTAGTCTATCAGAAAAATTAATTTGTTTTTGTTTCTCTTGCAAATAAATGGTTACACAAAATTTCTGGGGATTAGGTAAAATTTTTTTCGTCTTTTGTAATCAAAAATAAATATTTTTTTTACCACATTAAACTTTTTGGATAGGAAATATCAATCTAACTTTAGTTCCTTTTCCTAAAAGACTTTCTATTTGGATTTTGCCTGAATTTTTTTCAGTAAATGTTTTTACAATATAAAGGCCTAGGCCAGTTCCCGGAATACCATTGGTGTTGCTTGCTCTGAAAAAAGTGTTGAATAGTTTGTGTTGTTCTTCTTCCGGAATGCCTATTCCAAAGTCAATAATTTCAATGGTAACTTCTGATGATTTTGCGGTAAGATTTAAAATAATATCTCCCGATGCTTCTGAATATTTAAAAGCATTATTCAACAAATTAAAAATGGAGTGCTTCATTAAGTTGCTATCGGCAAAAACATCAAAATTGGAGCCTTTAAATAATGTTTGCAATCTGTTGTCGTTCTTTTGAATATAAAAGCTAGTTTCAATTATATCAAGGCATAGTTGCTTTAAATTAAATTTAACAGGGTTAAAATTAGTTTTTCCAGCATCATTTCTTGAAATTGTCAACACTGAATTCATCAACTCCACTATTCTGTCAATTTCCCCGGTGATTGTATGTAATTGTTTTTCTAAGCGTTGTTTTTTTTCAAAAGTAAGCCCTTCAAGATAGATAGAAATTAGTTCTGAACTTGCCCTAATGGTGGTCATTGGAGTTCTGAATTCATGAGAAATGGTCGAAACTAAATTGGATCGTAATTCATTTAGTTCTCTCTGTTTTGCCAATGTTTTTTCAATAACTTCCTCTTCTTCTTTCCTTATGGTTATATCTCGGCTACTAGACTGAAATCCTGTTTTCGTGTTTTTTTCTTTGATAATGTTTGCCTTTGTTTCTAACCAAATATACTTTCCTTCATTATTCTTAAATCGGGCGATTGTGGTTTTATTTGCTTTTTCATCAATAAAATTGGCAAAAGTATCCTTAAGGTGTTTTAAATCTTCAGGGTGAGCATAATCTAAAGGGGATTTTCCCTCCATTTCTTCAGGATTATATCCCAAGATGTTTATTGCCGAAGGCGAAATATATTGAAAAGAAGTGTCTAAATTGTGTAAACAGATTAAATCGACCGAGTTTTCTGCCACAAAGCGGTACATGTTTTTAGCCTCGTTAAGTTGAATAATTTTGTTTTTATTATTTTCTTCAATTAAAAGTTCGTTTTGTAGTTCCACTTGTTTTCTGTCGGTGATGTCTACTCCAAATCCAATCATCATTTCAAAAGTACCCTCTTTATCATAAATCGGATTAAATTTTCGAGTATGATAAGATGTTAATCCCGTATTTAGGCTATTGATGCTGTCTTCCCATTCAATCAAAGTTTTTGATTCTAAAGCTTTTGTAAACTTTTCTCTTCTCTTTTTTGCTGAAGAATCATCTCTTCCGGTATGTTTTGCATATTCAAAATCATCTTTCCCTACAATAAATTCCCGAAGTTCTTTGTCTTTTATGGCAGCTAGATTCAAATAGAGGTACTTATGATTCTGATCAAAAACCGCTACATCTGTTGGGATTTGATTTAGGATTTTTTCGTAAAATTCTTTTTGTTGTAGGTTTTTTTGATATGTCTTAAGCTGATCAGTGACATCTCTACAATTTCCAATATAAATAAGTTCTCCGTCTTTTTCGTATAGCTTTATACAGGAGGTATGCCATGCATAATGTCCGTCTTTATGCAGGATTCTATATGTTATCTCATTTTCAATACTCTCTGTCTCGATTGTTTTGTTCAAAAAATCGGTGACCGTTTCCAAATCTTCAGGATGCAAAAATATGCTATTGCTTCTCCCTATAACTTCGTCAACTTTATGGCCAAGATAAGTTGTCCAATTTTTCGATACATCTAAAATAATTCCATCCCGATCAAGTTCATAAAATATTTCTTTTGAATTGTCAATGAATAATTGAAATTGGGTTTCTTTCTCCTGTATTTTGTTTAATAAGGATTTATTCTGTTCAAACTGTTCTAATTTGAATTTAATTTGTTTGGCAGAATACTCTAAAGTTTTTAACTGAACCGCCGAAAGTTTTTTGGATTTTATGTCAAGAATACAAATTGTCCCGATAACCAAATCTTCATCATTAAGTATGGGGATTCCAGCAAAAAAATCGAAGTCAAATTCCGAAACATTTGATTTTTCCGACTGACGTTTGAGGTCTTTTTTTAGCTCTGAGATTGTAAAAAAGGCGCCTTGTTCAATGATATTTTGGTTGTATGATAATATATTTTCTGGAATTGTTAAAAACTCAAATCCTATTTTAGAAATATTTAATTGATTTCTCGAGTCAAGGAATGTTATAAATGCATAAGGGACTTCACAAATTGCTGAAACAAATGATAAAGTATCATTGAACTCATATATAGAATCTATGGGTTCAGATGATTTGCAAGTTTCTTGATTCATTATAATAGTGTTGAAAATAATTGTTGTGATTTTAATATAACAATGTAAAAATACTATTTAATTTATTATGGGATAATACTTTGGCTATTTAAAAAGTCAATATATATACTAAAACATCAAAACAGAATTCATAGCATAAATTTTATTACTAAATTATTTTACATTCGGATTTCTTTATTGATCGAGTTTTAAATTTAATTCTAATAAATAATTTAGTCAAGCTAAACTTTGTAACTTTGGCATTCAAAAATAGACAAATTGATTTCAAAAGCTACCATTGACACTGTTTTCGAAACCGCTCGAGTTGAGGAGGTTATCGGCGATTTCGTACAATTAAAACGTGCCGGTAGTAATTTCAAGGGACTGAGTCCATTTTCGGATGAACGCTCCCCATCGTTTATGGTGTCGCCTGCTAAGGGAATTTGGAAAGATTTTAGTTCCGGAAAAGGAGGGAATGCTGTCGCTTTTTTAATGGAACATTCCCATTTTACCTATCCAGAATCCATTCGATATTTGGCCAAAAAATACAATATAGAAATTGAAGAAACCGAACAGACCGATGAGGAAAAGGCGAATACGGATGTTCGCGAAAGTATGTATTTGGTTTCTGAATTTGCAAAAGAGTTTTTTCACAATACCCTTTTATATTCCGAAGAAGGAAAAGCCATCGGGCTTTCTTATTTCAAAGAAAGAGGTTTTACAAATGAAACCATAAAGAAATTTGCTCTTGGCTATTCCCCTGAAACTTGGGATGCTCTTACCAAAGAAGCTTTGGGAAAAGGGTATAAATTGGAGTTTCTCGAAGCTACTGGATTGACAATTCCAAAAGACGACAGGCCGTTTGACCGTTTTAAAGGTCGTGTGATGTTTCCTATACAAAGCATGTCGGGAAGAATTCTAGGTTTTGGCGGAAGAATACTAGGAAATGACAAAAAGGCGGCGAAATACCTCAATTCACCCGAAAGCGATATTTACCATAAAAGCAAGGTTTTGTATGGAATTTTCCAGGCAAAGCAAGCTATTGCCAAACAAAATAATTGTTATTTGGTGGAAGGTTATACTGATGTAATTCAGTTCAATCAAGCTGGAATAGAAAACGTAGTGGCTTCCTCAGGGACGGCCTTGACCCCAGACCAAATCCGATTAATTAATAGGTTGACCAAAAATATAACGGTGCTTTTTGACGGTGATGCTGCCGGACTTCGCGCTTCGGTTCGGGGAATCGATTTGATTTTGGAGGAGGGAATGAACGTAAAAGTATGCGCTTTCCCCGATGGAGAAGACCCTGATAGTTTTGCCAAGAAAACTCTTTACGAAGAATTGGTTAAATATCTAGAGGAAAATTCTAAAGATTTTATCCAGTTTAAAGCTTCGTTGTTGATGAATGATGCGAAAAATGACCCGATAAAAAAAGCGGACTTAATTCGGGATATGGTGGTGAGTATTTCAAAAATTCCAGACAGAATTCAAAGAGAAATCTATATTCAGGAATGTTCCCGGATTATGGATATTTCCGAGCAAGTGCTCATAAGTACTTTGGCGCAATTAGTCAAAAAGGATATTTCTGATATTGGAAAGAAACAAAAACAAGAACAAAAAGCCTTTGAAGTTGTAAAAAATGAAGTTCCAATTCCGGTCGAAAAAATCGACATTCTCTATGGATTGGAACGAAAAATTATAGAAATTCTTTTGTTGTATGGAAATAGGACGGAAGAATTTGAAGATGTGCTTCTGAAGGCCAATGAAGTAGGAGAAATTGAGAATTTTGTCGAAAAGAAAGTATGCAAGGTTTATCAAAGAATATTTTTAAGTTTACAGGAAGACGAAGTAGAGCTGGCAAATCCTTTATTTCGAGACATCTTTACTAATTTGATAGCCTTTTTTCACCAAAATGAAAGCTTTAGTATAGAACAGTACTTAATGCATCTGCAGCCGGAATTTGCCCAAGAGGTAACTGACATTTTAATGGAGGACGAGAGGGTTGTTTTGCACAATTGGGAGGGACAAAATATTTTTCCGAAGACTAAAAACGATACTATCAGTCAATATGTATCCGAAACAATACTCACCTTACGTTGGTATCTGGTAGATAAAATCATTGAAGAAATAAAAGGCTCCGTATCAACAGAACCTGATTCTGATAATATGGAGCCTTTGTCTATGACAATGGATTACTATAAACTAATTAATTCTTTTTCGAAAAAATTAGGAAGAGTAATGTCAAGAAATAATTAAACGATCTCTAGTGTTTTGGCCTTGTTGACCAAGTCTACTAAATTGGTAACATTTAATTTCTGTAACAACCTTAATTTGTAGGTACTTATTGTTTTTTCGTTAAGATTTAAGATTTTAGAAATCTCATTGTTTTTTTTGCCGTCGCTCAAATAACGTAAAACTTCGACTTCGCGATTTGATAATTTTCGATACAAACGCTCGCTTTTATTTTGTTTTGCAATTAAAGCAAGGTTTTTCTTGACGGTTTCATTTAGAATTATCTTTCCTTGATGGACTTTGATAATTGACTGACCTAGAGTTTCTAGTTTTTCTTTTTTCGAGATAAAACCTGAAACACCTGCTTTAATGGCATTTGGCGCATAAATTTGTTCCGAAAGGTCACTATAGATGATGATTTTTGTTTTTGGAAAATTTTTCAAAATTGATTTAACTTCAAAAATACTGGAAAGACCCTCCAATTCTAAATCCAAGATCAAAACATCAACCTCTTTAGTAAGTAGCACGTCTCTTACCATTAAAAAATTCCCAACGTTGGCAACAATTGAAATGTCGTCGTGGTCTTTAAAATACGACTTTACTCCATAATGCACAACGGGATGATTATCCGCTAAACAAACTTTTATCATAATGTTAGATTTTAGAAATGTTTATTTTTAAAAAGTAAAGTTAGTGAAAATAATTCTTTAAAGCATCATAATTAATTGGAAAAATACTACTTTAAATCTTCTGAAATCATACAAACCGGAATTTCCCTCATTTTGTGTTGATTTATAGTATTCAATCGTTTATAGATTTCGAAAACTATTTTTTCTCTATCGGAGAAATCTGTTGAAGATTTCCCTTTTCCATCCTCAAGCATCGCCCATTCCAATTCGTCATAACTAGCGCCAAGTTGGTCTTCATCTGTTCTTTCGTCTCCAAACAATCCATCCGTTGGTGAGGCTTCTAAAATCGAAATGGAAATTTCTAAGAATTTACCTAAAGCAAAAACCTCTGATTTCAACAAATCTGCTATTGGACTCAAGTCAACACCACCATCTCCATATTTTGTATAAAAACCTACCCCAAAATCCTCTACCTTGTTTCCTGTCCCTGCAACCAATAAGCCATGAATTCCTGCAAAATAATACAACGTAGTCATTCGTAGTCGGGCACGCGAATTGGCCAAAGCCAAATTTAACTTGTTTACATCAGCACTGCTTGGAACTGTTTTTTTGAAATCTTCAAACACTGAAGTCAAATCAGCTTCAATATTCGTCACATTTGAGTATCGATTTTTCAGCTGCTCAATATGTTCCTTGCCCCGGTTCACATGACTTGGGGCCTGATGAATAGGCATTTCTACGCACAAAGTAGTCAATCCTGTTTGGGCGCAGAGGGTAGAAGTAACCGCCGAGTCGACTCCTCCAGAAATCCCCACAACAAAACCGTTCACTTTTGCGTTTTCAGCGTACGATTTCAACCAATTAACGATATGTGCATTCACTTTTTCAGCTTGGAGTGTGCTTTTTTTAGTCATAATACATTGAGTTTTTAAAAAGTAGGAATTGTATATTTGCAAAAATAATAATTTTAAAGTCAGTATCGATTCATTTCAATCGAAGTTCACAGTGCTTTGATGAGAATTATGACAAGTGAAATAATTTGGACCGAAAAAAATTAAAATGAGAAAAATAACTTTTATAATCGCTTTAACATTGGCTTTGATTTCTTGTGACAATAAATCAAAAGTAGAAAAAGCAGTGGAAGCAATTCCGGTCGAAATAATGGTGGAACGATTTGATAAATTATTTTTTGAAACGCCTCCACAGGATTTGAATAAATTAAAAAAAGAATTTCCCTATTTTTTTCCATCAGGAAATGATGATAGCGTGTGGTCAAATAAAATGAAAAATCCCCTTTGGAGAGAACTTTATACTGAAGTTCAAAAAAAATACTCCAACTTTGAACCCGTTCAAAAAGAGCTGGAAACACTTTTCAAACATATAAAATATTATTTTCCTCAAACTAAAACGCCCAAAGTAATTACCGTAATCTCTGAAATGGATTATAACAATAAGGTTATTTACGCAGATAGTTTAGTGATCATTTCACTTGAATTGTATTTGGGGAAAGACCATAAATTTTACCAATTTCCCAATTATTTGAAACAAAATTTTGAACAAAAACAGATTTTGCCCGATGTTGTTTCGAGTTTTTCAACCCAAAAAATTCCGCCTGTTTCGGATAACAATTTGTTGGGACAAATGATTTTTTTTGGCAAACAATTGGTTATAAAAGACCTGCTTTTGCCAGATTACAATGACGCTGAAAAAATGGGATACACGCCCGAGCAAGTGAAGTGGTGTCAAGATAACGAAAGCTATATGTGGCGTTATTTCATAGAAAATGAATTGTTATATAGTAACGATCAAAAATTGAATAATCGATTCATCAATCCAGCTCCGTTTTCTAAGTTTTATCTCGAAATTGATAATGAATCACCCGGAAGAGTTGGTGCTTGGGTAGGCTGGCAAATCGTTCGTTCTTATATGAAAAATAACGAAGTTCCTCTTCCAGAGTTGCTAAAAATGAATGCCAAGGAGATATTTGAAAAATCTAAATACAAACCAAAAAAATAATGTCAAGTATAAAAAAATCAGAGATTATAGTAAGTATCGAATTGGATGAAAATCGAGTTCCAGAAAAATTAATGTGGACAGCCACTGAGGGGGGGATAAATACAGAAGAAGCAAAAGCCTTTATGCTCTCAGTTTGGGACGGTACAGAAAAATCAACAAAATGCATCGAATTATGGACCAAGGACATGCCTGTTGACGAAATGAAAATTTTCTTCCACCAAACTTTGACTTCCATGACCGAAACTTTTCAACGTGCAACTGGAGACCAAAAAATGACCGATACCATGAAAGATTTCTGTGATTATTTTGCCGAGAAATTGGAGTTGAAGTTATAATCCAAGACTGATTTTATAAAAAACATCCCAAAGCTAAAATATTTTAGTTTTGGGATATTTTTTTGTTTTTTAAAGTGTGACTAGAAACCACTATTATTCTTGAAAACCTCTTGATTCACTTCCTCAATATAATTTAAAACGGTTTCTTTTCCCGTAAATTCCGTTGCGGATGTTACAAAATACTGTGGCATTTCGGCCCAATTGTTCGCAAACATTTTCTTTTTATAAGCTGCTATGTGGGAATCTATTTTTGTTTTGCTAATCTTGTCGGCTTTGGTGAAAATAATGCAAAAAGGAATTTCGCTTTCTCCCATGTACGACATAAATTCAATATCTATTGTTTGGGCTTCGTGTCGAATGTCGATTAAAACAAAAGCACATACTAATTGCTCCCTTGTTTCAAAATAATCAGTAATAAATTGCTGAAAAACCGATTTTGTTTTCTTGGAAACTTTGGCATATCCATAACCGGGTAAATCGACAAGAAACCAATTGTTGTTAATCAAAAAGTGATTGATCAGTTGTGTTTTTCCTGGTCTTCCTGAGGTCTTAGCTAAATTTTTATGATTGGTCAGCATGTTAATTAACGACGACTTGCCAACATTTGACCGGCCTATAAAAGCATACTCCGGCAAAAATTCTTTCGGACATTTGTCGACATCAGAGTTGCTGATAATAAATTCGGCGGTATTAATCTTCATAATTGTATTTGTAAATTCCCCAGATGCTTAGTGCGCTTTCAAATGGGTATGTGTCAGCCAGTCTTCTAGCAAACGATTAAATTCTTCAGGATGTTCCATCATGGCCGCATGACCACATTTATCAATCCAATATAGAGTTGCATTTGGCAGTAATTCATTAAACTCTTCGGCGACATTTGGAGGAGTGACTTTGTCGTTTTTTCCCCAAATAAGACAAGTTTGTACATGCATTTTTGGCAAATCTTTTGCCATATTGTGTCGAATGGCACTTTTGGCAATAGTCAATGTTTTTATCAATTTTATCCTGTCGTTTACAGAGGCATAAACCTCGTCTACCAGTTCCTTGGTCGCCATTTTTGGATCATAAAATACGGCTTCTGCTTTTTGCTTTATATATTCATAGTCGCCTCTTTTTGGGTAACTATCGCCCATGGCACTTTCATAAAGGCCTGAACTTCCTGTCAATACTAATCCAGCCACTTTTTCTGGATACATTTTTGTGTGGTATAAAGCAATATGGCCTCCTAATGAATTTCCTAACAAGATTACTCTGTCAAAACCTTTGAAAGTGATGAAGTCCTTAACATATTTTGCAAAAGCTTTAACATTGGTTTTTAAAATATTTTGGGTGTAAATTGGTAAATCCGGAATGACAATTTTGTATCCTTTTTCAGAAAAATAACTGGCAACGGCATCAAAGTTGCTTAATCCTCCCATTAGTCCATGCAAAATGACAATTGGAGTTCCTTCTCCGGCTTCGTAATAGCCGTATCTACCTTCCTTTTTATAGTATTTTTCCATACGTTTTATCGTAAATTTTCAATTTTGACAAATATAGGATTTAAAAAATATAAATGAATTTTTGAAAAACAATTTTTAGCATTTAATTCCTTTTGAAGCAAAAAAATCCAATTCAATTTAACCACCATCCTGTTTTTTTAGTTTTAAAAATAATCAGTCGTCTCTATTTTGAATCCTGTAATTTTTCTATTGTCTGACACTTCTGAACATGGAGTATAAATACCGCTAATATTCTGATTGTCCCAAAACTAGGGCTTTTTCACCGAAAGTGGTAAAACTTATTAACAAAGTGGGATATAGTGGTAAATTGTGGTAATATTTTTTATATTTTTGCTCGACATCATTTAAATTTTTTCTCTTGAATACAATTGTCGGAACATATGAATGTAAAGTCGATGCCAAAGGAAGGCTGCTTTTGCCAGCTCCTTTGAAAAAGCAATTGGCTTCTTCACTTCAAAATGGTTTTGTTTTGAAGCGTTCTGTTTTTCAGCCTTGTTTGGAATTATATCCAATGGAAGAATGGAATTCGATGATGGAAAAAATCAACAAACTCAATCGATTTGTTAAGAAAAACAATGACTTCATTCGCCGCTTTACTGCTGGCGTCAAGGTGGTTGAAATTGATGCTTTAGGAAGATTGTTGGTACCAAAAGATTTGGTTGTTTTTGCCAGTATATCAAAAGATGTGGTGTTTTCGTCTGCTGTAAATATTGTGGAAGTTTGGGATAAAAACTTGTATGAAAAATCCATACGCGGAGAAGATGTCGATTTTGCAGACTTGGCCGAAGAGGTAATGGGAAACATAAATGACAGCAACAATGGAATATCATAATCCGGTTTTACTTCAGGCATCGGTAGATGGTTTGAATATAAAACCTGATGGCATTTATGTTGATGTGACCTTTGGAGGCGGTGGCCATTCGGCAGCAATTTTGAAACGATTGGGGCCTAACGGAAAACTGTTTGCTTTCGATCAAGACGAAGACGCATTGGCAAATGCCATACTGGACGAAAGATTTACTTTGATTAATGAAAATTTCAGGTTTATAAAAAGGTTTTTGCGTTTCTATGGTGTGAAAAGCGTGGATGGAATTTTAGCTGATTTAGGCGTTTCTTCTCATCAGTTTGATGTTGCCGAAAGGGGGTTTTCTACTCGTTTTGATGCTGAATTGGACATGAGAATGAGTCAGAAAAATGATTTGAATGCCTATCGAGTAGTCAATGAATATGATGATGCCAATTTAAGGCGAGTGTTCTTGGATTATGGCGAATTAAAAAATGCGCCAGTTTTGGCAAGAACGATCATAGAAGCTAGAGCCGAACGACCAATAAAAACCACGAATGAATTAAAAGAAGTGCTGGCCAAATATTTGCCTGAAAGGGTTAGGAATAAAATATTGGCTCAGATTTATCAAGCCATTCGAATTGAGGTTAACCAAGAAATGGATGTTTTGAAAGAGTTTTTGGAACAGTCATTAGAGATTTTAAATTCAGGCGGAAGATTAAGCGTCATTTCCTACCATTCGTTGGAAGACCGTCTGGTAAAAAGATTCATGAAAAACGGAATGTTCGAAGGGGAACCAGAACGAGATTTCTTTGGTAATTTTTCGGTCCCTTTCAAAACCATTGTAAAACTGATTGTTCCGGATAATGCCGAAATTAAAAGCAACAACCGGGCGCGAAGTGCCAAATTAAGGATTGCCGAAAAAATTGTAATCACTCAAAAATAAAATGAAAAACGGAGTTTACGGGTTACTGAAAGCGCGATTTCTAATTGAAAATGACTCAATAAAAAATTGGCGTTTCATCGTTTTTCTAATTGTTTTAGCCATTGTGATGATTGCCAATACCCAACGGTTTGAACAAAAAGTGTTCAAGATTAACGAGTTGACCAATCAAGTAAAAGAGCTTCGTTCTGAATTTGTGGACAGACGTTCGGAGTTAATGAAACTAAAAATGGAATCGACGGTTTCTGAAAAAATGGTAGAAAAACAAATTTTCCCATCCACAGTGCCACCAATAAAAATAAAAGTCAAAAAAGCAGCTGAAAAAAGTTTTTTCCAAAAATTATGGCAGTAGAAGACAAACACATATCTTACAGGATCTATCTAGTTGCTTTCGCAATCTTATTGATGGCGGTTGCTATTGCCGTTAAGTTGACGAACATCCAATGGGTTGAAGGTAATTATTATCGAAAATTAGCCAAAGAAAGAACGGTAAAAAACTTTATTATTCCTGCCAATAAGGGGAATATCTACTCGGCCGATGGAAGCTTGCTGGCTACCTCTATTCCCAATTATGAAATTCGATTTGATGCTATTGCCCCAAAATCAGTTGCATTCGAAAAAAACGTGAAATCTTTATCGGATTCACTGTCGATTCTTCTGGGGAAACCATCTGTTTTTTTTCTCAACGAATTTCGAAAAGCTAGAGCTAACAAAAATAGGTATTTTTTAGTAGCCCGCAATTTGAGCTATACCAAATACATGAAAATTAAAGGTTTCCCATTATTTAATTTGGGTGCTTATAAAGGAGGGATTATCATTCAACAAGAAACGGAAAGAGAACATCCAATTGGTAAAATTGCGGAACGCACCATTGGGTACGAAAGGAAAACCCCGAACGGAACACCTGATGGTAAAGGGATTGAATGGGCCTATCGGAAATATCTCAATGGGAAAGACGGTAAGGTTTTAAAGCAAAAAATCGCAAAAGGGCAGTGGAAACCCATCCGAGATGTTAATGAAGTGGATCCACAGGATGGGTATGATGTGGTTTCTACAATAGATGTTTTTATCCAAGACATTGCGCATCACGCCTTACTAAAACAACTAACGGACTATCAAGCCGATCATGGCTGTGTGGTGGTTATGGAAACTAATACAGGGCATATAAAAGCGATATCGAACCTCGGAAAAGCAGGAGATGGGTCTTATTACGAAACTACAAATTATGCAATTAATGAATCACACGAGCCCGGATCGACTTATAAATTAGTTGATTTGATGACCTTACTTGAAGATAAAAAAATTGATACAAGCGCTGTTTTTGATACTCGTGGGGGAGTTGTTACTTACTCAGGAAAACATGTAAAAGATTCTCACCCTGGAGGATATGGAAAAATAAGTTTGGCTCGTGGATTTGAGCTTTCTTCTAACACAGTGATGGTTCAGGCGGTGTATAACAATTATAAAAACAACCCTTCTGCATTTGTAAATCACATCAATAAATACGGATTAAATAAACCTTTAGGGCTTTCAATTCAGGGAGAAGGAAAACCAATTGTTCCCCAACCAAGTGACAAAACTTGGTCTAATATTTCGCTTCCTTGGATGGCTTTTGGTTATGGGGTTTCGATAACGCCTTTGCAAACCTTGACATTTTATAATTCGGTTGCCAATAATGGAGTGATGGTAAAACCACAATTTGTTTCAGAAATTAAGGAGTGGAATAAAACTATCAAAAAATTCGACACCGAGGTGATAAACCCAAAGGTATGTTCGCAAGAAACAATTTTGAAACTAAAAGCGGTGATGGAAAATGTGGTTAAAAGAGGAACAGCATCAAAATTATATTCAAAGGATTTCTCGATGGCCGGAAAAACAGGTACTGCACAGGTAAATTATGCCCAAAACGGAGGTTCAGAGAAATATTACGCCTCTTCATTTGTGGGTTATTTCCCAGCTGAAAAACCTAAATATTCCTGCATAGTCGTGGTTCATAAACCAAGTACGGTAAATAATAATTATTATGGTGCCGATGTGGCTGGGCCAGTTTTCAAGCGAATTGCACAAAAGATTTTTACTGATGCACCTTCAACAAATGAGATAAAAAATATAAACAGGAAGATACAAAAACAAGAGAGTGATTATGATGCTTATTTTGTGAAATCACAAAAACAGCAGTCTTCAATTCCAAATGTTAAAGGAATGTCAGGAATGGATGCCGTATCCCTATTGGGAAATCTTGGAGTGAAAGTAAAAACAATAGGTGTTGGAAAAGTAAAACGACAATCCCTTCAGCCAGGAGAAAATTTAGTTAAAAACACAACTATAACATTAGAATTATCGTGATTATTCTAAAAGAAATAATTTACAAAGTAGCTATTGAAGCCGTGAAAGGTTCAACGGATATTTCTGTCCATAAAATAGATTTTGATTCTAGAAATATTGGTGCAAATGATGTGTTTGTGGCCATTCGCGGCACAATTTCAGACGGGCATGAATATATTGGGAAAGCCATTACTTTAGGGGCGGTTGCTATTATTTGCGAGAATTTTCCTGAAGTTCTTCTAAATGGCATCTCCTATATCCAAGTAAAAGATAGCAATAAGGCTTTGGCCTACATGGCAGCCAATTATTTTGGGAATCCATCACAAAATTTAAAATTAGTGGGCATCACAGGAACCAATGGTAAAACGACTATTGCGTCTTTATTGTTCCAATTATTCAAAAAGGCAGGTTTTAGGGTAGGACTGTTGTCCACTGTAAAAATCATGGTTGATGATGTCGAATACAAAGCTACTCATACCACGCCTGATTCAATAACTATCAATCACTACTTGAAGGAAATGATTGATACGGGAGTTGAATACTGTTTTATGGAAGTGAGTTCGCACGGAATCCATCAAAAACGCACCGAGGCTCTACATTTTGCAGGTGGCGTTTTTACTAATTTATCGCATGATCATTTAGATTACCATGCCACTTTCGCAGAATATCGTGATGTGAAAAAGTCATTTTTCGACAATTTGCCTAAAACTGCTTTTGTTGTATCGAATATTGATGATAAAAATGGGTTGGTGATGTTGCAAAATACAGCAGCCAAAAAACGGACGTATGCTTTGAAATCCTATGCCGATTACAAAGCGCAAATATTAGAAAACCAATTGTCAGGACTGCTATTGAAAATAAACGGAAATGAAGTTTGGGTTAAACTTATCGGGACTTTCAATGCTTATAATCTATTGGCTATTTATGGAACTGCGATTGAATTAGGATTAGAAAGCTTAGAAGTACTTCGGTTATTATCTGATTTAGAAAGTGTTTCAGGGCGCTTCCAATTTATTGTTTCTAATGCCAATATCACCGCTATTGTAGATTATGCACACACACCGGATGCATTGGAAAACGTGCTAAAAACCATAAATGATATCCGTACCAAAAACGAACAATTGATTACAGTTGTGGGTTGTGGTGGGAACAGAGATAAAGGCAAACGTCCGATTATGGCGGGTATTGCCACGGAATTGAGTGACAAAGTAATCCTGACATCTGACAATCCAAGAAACGAAGACCCAGAAGTTATTCTTTCTGAAATGGAACAAGGCGTAGCGCCTCAAAATTATAAAAAATCAGTATCAATTTCGGACAGAAAACAAGCTATAAAAACAGCTTGTCAATTGGCTCAGCCCAACGACATTATTTTAATTGCTGGAAAAGGACACGAAACCTATCAGGAAATTCAGGGTGTGCGCCATGATTTTGATGATATGAAAACAGTTATAGAATTATTAAACCAACTCAATAAATAGAAATATATGCTGTATTATTTATTTGAATATTTAGACAAAACATTAAATATTTCTGGAACAGGAGTATTTCAATACATTACTTTCAGATCGGCATTGGCATTTATGCTTTCCTTGCTTTTATCCACCATTTATGGTAAAAGGGTGGTTAGTTTTTTACGAAAACAGCAAATTGGCGAAACGGTTCGTGAACTAGGTTTGGCGGGTCAAAACGAAAAAGCAGGAACCCCAACAATGGGTGGATTGATTATCATATTCGCCACCTTAATTCCGGTTATCCTTTTTGCTAAACTGCAAAACATTTACATCGTACTATTAATTGTAACTACCCTCTGGATGGGAACCATTGGTTTTATTGATGATTATCTCAAAATTTTCAAAAAAGACAAAGAAGGGTTAAAGGGGATATTTAAGGTTTTCGGGCAAGTGGGTCTAGGATTTATTGTGGGTACAGTTTTATATTTTAATCCTGATGTAACGGTTAGAAAAGATATTGCTGGCAACGATGTTTACAGAGTGACCTCTGAAAATGTAATTAAGCAAACACCAATTTACGAAAAATCAACGGCCACCACCATTCCTTTCTTCAAAAATAACGAATTCGATTATGCTGAAGTATTGGCCTGGACAGGCGAGGGCTATGAAAAATGGGCTTGGTTAATATTTATTCCGGTGGTAATTTTTATCATTACGGCAGTTTCAAACGGTGCCAATCTTACCGATGGTATTGATGGACTGGCTGCGGGCACTTCGGCGGTTTCGGTCTTGGCATTGGGGATTTTTACGTTTGTTTCGGGAAATATTATTTTTTCCAATTATTTGAATATTATGTACATCCCAAATTCGGGTGAGATGACTGTTTTTATTGCCGCTTTCGTGGGCGCATTAATCGGATTTCTTTGGTATAATTCTTATCCGGCATCCGTATTTATGGGAGACACGGGAAGTTTAACCATTGGTGGTGTCATCGCTGTTTTGGCTATTGCAGTTCGAAAAGAACTTCTTATTCCATTATTATGCGGAATATTCCTGGTCGAAAACTTTTCGGTGGTTTTGCAAGTGGGTTATTTTAAGTACACCAAAAAACGTTTTGGCGAAGGCCGAAGAATATTTCTAATGGCGCCTTTGCATCACCATTACCAAAAGAAGGGCTACCACGAAAGTAAAATTGTAACCCGATTTTGGATTGTCGCCGTCATGTTAGCCATATTGTCTATTGTGACTTTAAAACTTCGTTAAAATCAATTAAAAATTCAGAATTAAAAATTAAAAATCAGCGAAATGAAAGAGAATATTATTCAACAAAAATCATTTCTTTTCGCCATAAGGATAATTAATTTATACAAACATTTAACGGCTGTAAAAAAGGAATTTGTTTTAAGTAAACAAATTTTAAGATGTGGAACCTCCATTGGCGCAAACATAGAAGAATCAATAGGAGGGCGTTCTGATAAAGAGTTTTTATTTAAACTGGAGATTTCATACAAAGAAGCAAGAGAAACAATTTATTGGTTAAAATTATTAAAGAAACCGATTATATTTCAATTACTGAATTTGAAAGTGTTTTTGTTGAAGCTGATGAAATATGTAAAATATTAGCAAAAATTATAATAACGTTAAAGGGGAAAATTAATAAATAATTAAGATTATGTATTTCTATTTGATTTTTAATTTTTAATTCTCAATTTTTAATTTAAAAAATGAAAAGATTAGTAGTTCTTGGTGGTGGCGAAAGTGGTGTTGGAACTGCAATTCTGGGCAAGAAAAAAGGGTATGACGTTTTCGTATCCGACTTTGGAAAAATAAAACCAAATTACAAAGAAGTTCTTATCATTAATGGAATAGCTTGGGAGGAAGAAGCTCATACCGAAAGCCTGATTTTAAATGCCGATGTGGTGATGAAAAGTCCGGGAATACCGGAAAAATCCCCAATAGTAAAAAAATTGGTTGAAAGGGGGATTTCGGTGATTTCAGAAATTGAGTTTGCCGCACCATTCACAAAGGCCATCACGATTGGAATAACAGGAAGTAACGGGAAGACCACAACAACAATGTTAACCTATCATTTGCTAAAATCAGCAGGATTGAATGTGGGTCTTGGAGGCAACATCGGAAAAAGTTTTGCGTGGCAAGTTGCAGAGGATAAATACGATAGTTATGTACTCGAGTTGAGTAGTTTTCAGCTGGACGGTATAATAAATTATAAGCCGCATATTTCCATTATCACTAATATTAGCCCAGATCATTTAGATCGATATGAGTACAAATATGAAAATTATATTGCTTCGAAATTTCGAATAACAATGAACCAAACAGAGGAGGATTTTCTCATTTATGATGCAGATGACAAAGCTATCGCTGAATGGTTCAAAAACAATAAAACAAGAGCCCAATTAATTCCTTTTTCGTTAACCAAAACATTCGAAAGGGGAGCATTTATAAAAAACAAAAAAATGGAGATAAACATCATCAACGAAGAAGAATTCATCATGGAAACAGAATACATTGCGCTGGAAGGGAAGCACAATATGAAAAATGCTATGGCTGCAACGTCTGTGGCCAAATTGATGAAAATCCGAAATGCCACAATTAGGGAGAGTTTATCCAATTTTCAAGGGGTGGAACACCGTTTGGAGAAAGTGCTGAAAATTCAAAATGTGCAGTACATCAATGACTCAAAAGCTACTAATGTAAATGCTGCCTTTTTTGCTTTGGACAGTATGATCACGCCAACAGTTTGGATTGTTGGTGGTGTTGACAAAGGAAATGATTACAATGAATTGATGTCAATGGTTCGCGAAAAAGTAAAAGCCATCATTTGTCTAGGTGTCGATAACAAAAAAATAATTGATGTTTTTGGAAACGTGGTCGATATTATGATTGAAGTTTCTAGTATGGAAGATGCTGTAAAAATGGCTCAGCGATTAACCGAAAAAGGAGACACGGTTTTGTTGTCGCCAGCTTGCGCCAGTTTCGACTTATTCGAAAACTATGAAGACCGAGGAAATCAATTTAAAAAAGCGGTAAGAAACCTTTAATTTTAGATTGAAGATTTCAGATTTCAGATTAAAAAAACAATAATAGATTTTTTATGACGACTAATGAGCTTAAATTAAGAACAAAGAATTTTTCTTTGACAATAATAGATTTGGTAGAAAAATTACCAAATTCCATTTCTGTAAGAGTTGTCGCTAATCAAATCGTTAAAAGTGGAACATCGGTTGGTGCAAATTACAGGGCGGTTTGCAGAGCAAGAAGTGATAGAGAATTTGTTTCTAAAATGAATATAGTTTTAGAAGAAGCTGACGAAACTTTGTTTTGGATAGAAATAATTATGGGTAAGCAGTGGATTAATAAACCTGAATTGGAGGTTATATGGAAAGAAGGAAATGAATTAACTGCCATTTTTGTTAGTTCTTTAAAAACAGTAAATGATAGAATTAGTACACAAAACAAATCATTATAATCTAAAATCTAAACTCTTAAGTCTAAAATAATTTATGAAAGAATTAATATACAATCTAAAAGGAGACAAGGTAATATGGTCATTTGTGGCTTTATTGGCGCTGTTTTCGTTTATGCCTGTTTTTAGTGCGAGTAGTAATTTGGCATATATGAATCATGGAACGGGAAATACAATTAGTTATTTGTTGAAACATTTGGCTCATATTTTTATTGGATTCATCATTATTTTTTGGGTTCACAAGGTGCCGTACCACTACTACAGGGGAATTTCTTTGTTTGGCTTGCCTATTGTCTGGATCTTGTTGGCGTATACTTTGATAAAGGGTACGGTTATCGCAGGAGCTAACGCCAGCCGGTGGATTCAAGTTCCGTTTATTGGCATAACATTCCAAACTTCCACTTTGGCTTCTATCGTTTTACTGGTTTATGTGGCTAAATATTTGTCTAAAAAAAGAGAAGAAGAAGTTAGCTTTCAGGCTTCATTTTTGGAACTTTGGTTGCCTGTTTTTGGAACTTTGGCATTTATTTTACCAGCTAATTTTTCGACGGCTGCGTTGATTTTTTCCATGGTCTTAATGTTGGCTTTCGTGGGGAAATACCCTTTGAAATACATTGGTTTTATTCTTGGAACCGGTATTGTGATGTTAATTTTTTTTGTTTTGTTGTCCAGAGCTTTTCCGGACTCTCATTTTTTTAGTAGAGTAGATACTTGGGCGAGTAGAATTGAAAATTTCACCTCAAACAAGCCTGGGGAAGACGATTACCAAATCGAAAAAGCAAAAATTGCCATAGCCTCCGGTGGAGTTTATGGCTTGGGACCAGGAAAAAGTGTGCAAAAAAACTTTTTGCCCCAATCCTCTTCCGATTTTATTTATGCCATCATTGTTGAAGAGTGGGGGCTAATAGGCGGTTTAGGAGTCTTGTCTCTATATCTGTTATTGTTTTTTAGATTTATAGTAGCTGCCCATAAGGCCAATACCTTATTTGGAAAATTATTAGTTGTTGCGCTGGGATTCCCAATGATTTTTCAAGCCATGATCAACATGGCAGTGGCGGTCGAATTACTGCCGGTAACAGGACAAACGCTTCCGCTCATCAGTAGTGGGGGAAGTTCAATCTGGATGACCTGTATTGCTTTGGGAATCATAATCAATGTGACTAAAAAAGAAGAAGAAATAGCCGAAGAAATAAAAGACAAGGCAAGAAGAGAATCTGCCCTTCAAAAACTAATCGATAAGCAATTAGAAGAGGAAGATGCAGAAGAAAATGATGCTCAAAAAAACTATTCTATCGAAGATAATACTAAGAATCCAATGGATGCAGTTTTGAATAAATAATTCAGATTAGAAACATAAAAATGGCAAAATACAAATTCATATTGAGTGGCGGCGGAACAGGAGGACATATCTATCCTGCGATTGCGATTGCCAATGAATTAAAATCTCGTTTTCCGAATGCCGAATTTCTTTTTGTGGGTGCCAAAGATAAAATGGAAATGCAAAAAGTGCCTCAAGCGCGCTATCCTATCATAGGCTTGTGGATTGCTGGATTACAAAGAAAATTGACTTTGCAAAATGCACTATTTCCGATAAAATTAATAGATAGTTTGTGGAAATCTCGAAAGATAATCAAGCAATTCAAACCTGATGTGGTGATAGGAACTGGCGGCTTTGCTTCTGGACCTTTATTGCAAATGGCCAATATGATGAATATCCCAACGGTGATTCAGGAACAAAATTCCTTTCCGGGTATAACCAATAAGTTATTGAGTAAAAAGGCGAATACGATTTGTGTTGCCTATGAAAATTTGGAACGTTTTTTTCCAAAAGAAAAGATGATTTTGACGGGAAATCCAGTTCGTCAGGACATAATGGATATCGAAAGTAAAAGAGAAGAAGCGATTGAGTATTTCGATTTAGTTGCCAATAAAAAAACAGTATTAGTTCTTGGCGGAAGCCTTGGTGCCAGAAGAGTGAATCAGTTAATTGAAAAAGAATTGGATCGTATTCTTTCCCAGAATGTTCAGATTATATGGCAATGCGGAAAGCTGTATTTTGAAGAGTATAAAAAATACATTTCGGATGATGTTCAGGTTTTACCCTTTATAGACCGAATGGATTTGGTTTATGCGGCTGCCGATACTATTATTTCTCGGGCTGGGGCATCATCAGTTTCAGAATTGTGTATTGTGGGGAAGCCAGTCATTTTTATCCCTTCTCCAAATGTTGCCGAAGATCACCAAACCAAAAACGCGAAATCGATAGTAGACAAAAAAGGAGCGATAATGCTCAAGGAGTCGGAATTGGATTCGCAATTCAGCCTTGTTTTGGAGTCCTTGTTGAAGGATAAAGGAAAACAGGATCAGTTGAGTGAAAACATAAAGCAATTGGCTTTGCCCAATGCGACAAAACAAATAGTTGACGAAATTTTAAAATTGGTCTAAAGTCTAAAGTCATAAAGTCAAACGACTTTAGACATTAAAACTTTAAGACTTTCAAACTAAATTATGAATCTAAACCAAATACATAACGTTTACTTTATAGGAATCGGAGGGATTGGGATGAGTGCTTTGGCGCGTTATTTCAAAGCCATCGGAAAGAACGTTTCTGGTTATGACAAAACCGAAACGGAACTTACCCAAGAATTACAACAACTAGGAATTGCAATTCATTTTGAGGATCGTATCGATTTAATCCCTACCGATTATTATGTTGAAAACACCCTGGTGATTATTACTCCGGCGGTTCCCATACATCATTCGGAATGGAATTATTTTTTGGAGCGAGATTTCGAAGTAAAGAAACGAGCCGAGGTTCTTGGAATAATTACAAAAGACACCTTCTGTTTTGCCGTGGCGGGTACGCACGGAAAAACAACAACATCAAGTATATTGGGACACATTTTATATGAAAGTGGGGTAGATGTTACCGCTTTTGTTGGCGGAATTGTGGAGAATTACAATTCGAATTTAATAGGAAATGGCAAGACGGTTACCGTTGTCGAAGCCGACGAATTTGATCGTTCCTTCTTGCATTTGTATCCCAATATTGCTTGCGTGACATCCATGGATGCCGATCACTTGGATATTTATGGCGACAGTGCTTCGATAGAAGCCTCATTTGTAGAATTTGCAGATAAAGTCACTGACAAAAGCAAGCTGTTTATTACCAAAGATTTGCCCATACAGGGCGTAACTTGTGCGGTTAATGAAGACGCTAATTTCACCGCTTTCAATATCAGGATAGTCAATAGTCAGTATGTTTTTGATGTACGAACACCATCTGAAACAATAGTAAATATAGAATTTGGTTTACCAGGAAAACACAATTTAATGAATGCTTTAATGGCATTGGCAATGGCCAAAACTTTCGGTCTCCCAAACGAAGACATTGCCAGTGCTTTGCATTCATTCAAAGGAATAAAACGCCGATTTTCGTACCAAATCAAAACGGAAAAGTTGGTTTATATCGATGATTATGCACACCATCCTACGGAAATAAACGCAGTGCATCAAGCGGTTTGGGAATTGTATCCAGGCCAAAAAGTCTTGGCGATTTTTCAGCCTCATTTATTTAGCCGAACTAAAGATTTTGCCGATGATTTTGCACAAAGTCTTGCCGCTTTTGATGAAGTGATTTTATTAGATATTTATCCAGCACGTGAATTGCCTATGGAAGACATCACTTCACAATGGTTATTGAATAAAATCGATAATAGGAATAAAAAATTAGTTTCAAACGAGGAATTAATACCGTCGATTTTGCAAAGCGAGGCAAAGGTTATCGTCACTATCGGAGCAGGAGATATTGGCGAATGGGTATCATTAATTAAAAAAGCATTATATGAAACTATTTAATTGGACAAATATTCGATTAGTGCTCATGTTTGCCTTGGTTGTTTTCTTGTTTTCGTTTACTTCAAGTCAAAACAAGAACAGGAAATTGAGAAAATCAGTCGTTGTTTTTGTAGGAGATAACGCTCCTTTTGTAGATTCAGAAACGGTTAATAAATTGTTAATAGAAAATAAAAAGGACGCGCAAAGTATCGGCAAAGATAAATTAGATTTGAATAAATTAGAAAAAGCACTAAACACACAGGAGATGATTGAAAAATCAGATGTGTTTGTGAGTATTGATGGGGTTCTAAAAGCTGTGGTGAAACAAAAAACTCCTGTAGCTAGAGTTTTCGAGGGAGATGATTCTTTCTATATTGATTACGAAGGAAATACAATGCCATTGTCAACTAATTTTACAGCTAGAGTACCGCTTGTTTCTGGGAAAATAAATAAAAAAAACAGCAAAGATTTAGCCGAATTATTTCGAATAATCCACGATGATGCTTTTTTGAAAAAAAACATCATTGGTGTTCAAATTATGCCAAACGGGAGCTTGTTAATGTTCAATAGGAATTTTGATTACCAAATTGATTTTGGTAGGGCAATAAAAACAAGAGCAAAATTTAACAATTATAAAGCTTTTTTTCAAAAAGCGGTTTTAGATAGTTCGTTGAATACATATAAAATAGTGGATCTCCGATTTAAGCAACAAGTAGTGTGCACTAAATAATAGATAATGGAAAAAGAAAATATTGGAGTAGGTCTAGATATTGGCACAACCAAAATTGTTGCTATGATAGGCAGGAAAAATGAATATGGAAAACTGGAGATTTTGGGGGTTGGAAAATCCAAAAGCTTAGGTGTGGCAAGAGGTGTTGTCAATAACATCACCCAAACCATTCAGTCTATTCAACAAGCAGTATTGGAAGCCGAGAATAAATCGGGTTATAAAATAAAAGATGTGGTCGTGGGAATTGCGGGCCAACATATTCGCAGTATTCAACACAGCGATTACATCATCAGAAACAATGCCGAAGAAGTAATTGGAGGGAATGACATCCAAATTTTGATTGACCAGGTTAATAAACTGGCGATGTTGCCTGGAGAAGAAATCATTCACGTTTTGCCACAAGAATTCAAAATCGATGGGCAATCTGATATAAAGGAACCAATAGGCATGTATGGTGGAAGATTGGAATCTAGTTTTCATGTGGTGGTGGGACAGGCGGCGTCTATCCGAAATTTAGGCAGATGCATCCAAAGTACTGGCATAGAATTATCAGGATTAACATTGGAACCTCTGGCATCAGCCGACGCGGTATTGAGCCAGGAAGAAAAAGAAGCTGGTGTTGCCTTGATTGATATTGGTGGAGGAACAACTGATTTAGCCATTTTTAAAGATGGAATTATTCGTCACACCGCCGTAATCCCTTTTGGAGGAAACGTGATTACGGATGACATAAAAGAAGGTTGCTCTATTATCGAGAAGCAAGCGGAATTGTTGAAAGTGAAGTTTGGATCGGCTTGGCCGGGAGAAAATAAAGAGAATGAAATTGTTTCCATTCCGGGACTTAGAGGAAGAGAACCAAAAGAAATATCATTAAAGAATTTGTCAAAAATAATTAATGCCCGTGTGGTAGAAATTATTGAGCAGGTTTTCAATGAAATAAAAGAATACGGGCATGAAGATCCTCGTAAAAAATTGATTGCAGGAATTGTTCTTACCGGAGGTGGGGCACAATTGAAACACATCAAACAATTGGTGGAATACATCACTGGAATGGACACCAGGATTGGGTATCCAAACGAGCATTTGGCTGGAAATTCTGATGAAGAAATATCAAGCCCATTATATGCCACAGCCGTGGGATTAGTGATGAACAGCATTGAGAATAAAACACAGAGTGCCGTAAAATTGGATGTCTTTGAAGCTCAGAATGCAACGGCTAAACCGCCCGTTTTTCAAAACCCAGAAATAGAAGAGCCTAGAAATGAGATGGAGGAGGAAATGGAAGAGGTTGCAAGTAAAGAGAGTTCCACAGAAACTAAAATTAGAAGTTCTTTTTTCGGGGGGTACTTAGACAAGATTAAAGATTTCCTGGATAACGCAGAATAAGAAAAAACAAGAAAACAAGAATAATAAATATATAAAAACCCATAAGATGATGAGCAACTCAGAATTTGGAAGTATTTCGTTTGATTTACCAAAAAACCAATCAAATGTAATAAAAGTTATAGGAGTGGGCGGTGGCGGAAGTAACGCCATAAACCACATGTTCAAACAAGGGATCAAAGGCGTGGACTTTATCGTTTGTAATACCGATTCACAAGCCTTGGAAAACAGTGCTGTGCCCAACAAAATTCAGCTGGGCGTGAACTTGACCGAAGGACTTGGCGCGGGAGCCAATCCGGATGTCGGGCAGCAGTCCGCCATCGAGAGTATTGCTGACATCGAAAAGATGCTCGACAGTAATACCAAGATGGTTTTCATCACTGCCGGTATGGGTGGAGGAACCGGAACAGGTGCCGCACCAGTAATAGCCCAATTGGCCAAAGAAAGAGACATTCTAACGGTGGGAATTGTGACCTTGCCTTTCTTGTTTGAAGGAAAAGTGCGCCAAGAACAAGCTCTTATAGGAATTAATAAACTCCGCAAACAAGTGGATTCCTTAATCATTATCAATAATAATAAATTAAGAGAAGTATACGGAAATCTTGGTTTCAAAGCTGGATTTTCGAAAGCTGATGAAGTTTTGGCCACAGCCTCAAGAGGTATTGCCGAAGTAATCACGCACCACTACACTCAAAACATCGATTTAAAAGACGCCAAAACGGTATTGTCTAATAGTGGAACAGCCATTATGGGATCTGCTGTAGCCTCTGGCGACAACAGAGCCAAAGAGGGAATTATGGCGGCTTTGGATTCTCCTTTATTGAACGATAACAAAATCACTGGTGCCAAAAACGTATTGTTGCTCATCGTTTCTGGTTCAGACGAAATTACAATAGATGAAATAGGGGAAATCAACGATTTCATCCAAACAGAAGCAGGTCACAATGCCAATATCATTATGGGTGTTGGTGAAGACGAATCGCTTGGCGAGGCTATTTCGGTTACTATAATTGCCACAGGATTTGACGTGGAACAACAAAATGAAATTGTAAATACCGAACCAAAGAAGATTATTCACACGCTGGAAGACGAACAAAAAAGTGTGCATGATTTAACAAAAACAATGGTTCCTGCTTTTAATTGGGAAAAAGAAACTCCGGTAGCGAATACCACCGAAAGAATTGTTTTCGAATTATTGGAAGGTGAGGTTGCTGAGCCAACGCTGGCACCGGCTGTGGTGTCAATAAACAAGGAAGAGTTGGTGGTGATGTCTGAATTTATTAAAAATTTAGATGTGACTTTTGAAATCGTATCTCCTATTAGCGATTTAGATTTTGTGGTTACCTCACCCATGGTGGAGCAAATAAAAGTAGTGGAACCAAAAGTTTTTGAAAGACAGGAACAAGCCACTTTTTCATTTGATTTGCCTCTTTTTAATACTACTGCTACTCCAGAACCGGTTGCAGAAGTTACCGAAAGCAAAATTCTGTTTGAACTGACTAATGAAACTCGGGATATCAATGTAAACGAAGCGGTACAGTTTGTTCCGATGACTGAATTGTCGGATAAAGGAAAAATTATATATACGCTTGAGGAATATACAGAGTCAGAAAGTGCAGTGATGGATCCAAAACCATCAATGACTGCCATTGACGAAATAGTTCCCGAAGAAATGAACATCACCATGAAGCAAATTGATTTAGCTTCAAACAGTTCTTCTACATTCGATGCTATTTCACCGATGGAAATGACCATCGAGGAAACTTTAAAATTCAGGGCGGATGAAAGAAGAAAAAAATTAAAGGAATTCAATTATAAATTCCACAGTAACGTTTCTAGAATTGATGAAATGGAAAAAGAACCTGCGTACAAAAGATTAGGAATTGATCTTTCAACTGCGCAAACCAACCATGCAAATTCGAGAATTTCATTAGGGACCGACAGTAACGATGACTTACAGTTGCGTTCTAATAATTCTTATTTGCATGACAATGTGGACTAATCCTCCAAACCAAAGTTATTAAATACCCAACCCGAAAATTGAATTCAATTTTCGGGTTATTTTTTTATCTTTGCGCTCTTTGCCAGTAGCACTTTTTTATGTCGAATGGCAAATTTAAAATCACAAATCTAAAATCATAAATACGATATGAGTTTATCCACACAAATCATGGAGGAAATCAAAACTGCCATGAGAGCCAAAGATACCGTTGCCTTGGAAGCCTTACGAGCAATCAAATCTGAAATCCTTTTGGCGCAAACTGCCTCAGGGTCCAAAGAGGAAATTTCAGCGGCAGACGAGATTAAATTGCTTCAAAAATTGGTAAAAACCCGCAAGGATAGCGCCAAAATTTTCACGGAACAAAACCGAATGGATTTGGCAGAGCCTGAATTGGCACAAATCGCTGTCATCGAAAAATTCTTGCCGGCACAATTGAGCGAAGCCGAGGTGGAGGGCATTATTGCAAAAATCATTGCCGAAACCGGCGCGTCAGGAATTGCTTCAATGGGAAAGGTCATGGGATTAGCTGCTGCGCAATTGGGCGGTACCGCCGAAGGAAAAACCATTTCGACAATCGTTAAGAAACTTTTGACCTAAATAAGGAGGGGTCTTCATTCGATAATCAATAGAATATTTTGTATATATTTTAGAGAGTGAATTGGATGGTAGGCTTTATAAAGGTCAAACATCGGATATAGCCAAACGAATAAAAGAACACAATTCAGGGAAGACAAAGTCTACCAAAGGCTATAAGCCATGGAAATTGGTTTATTTTGAAACATTTGAAACGAGAGACGAAGCCGTTCTTCGTGAGAAATATTTCAAAACAGGAATTGGAAGAGAATTTTTAAAAGAAAAATTATTGAAATAATGGCTGCGTAGTTCCTGCCTGTCGGCAGGCAGGCAACTGGATATACTTTAATATTTTTTTACATAAATAATGGCCTTGTAGTTCCTGCCTGCCGGCAGGCAGGCAACTGGAAACACTTTAATATTTTTTTAC
>CAZHVE010000022.1:0-29311 GCA_964535705.1 uncultured Flavobacterium sp. | reverse complement strand
CTTGACGAGGAGAAAAACTTACTCGTTCAGAACCAAAACGTGCTAAGTCGTAATGCGAAGCCATCGTTGCCATAAATTCAATTCCACAACAAGAGGTTGCGAAAGGTAGTGGCCAAAGCGAATTTGCCCGAGCCATTCCCACAACATCATTAAGCGAGGTAGCGAAAAAACCTTCGCCAGAAACTCCTTCAGGTGGGGCAACCATTTTTATATTTGAATCGCTCATTTTAATTTTAGATTTTAGATCTGGGATTTTAGATTTAAAAAAGCTAAAAAATCAAATCAATTTAAAAAATCATTATTTGTCCATTCGAGAAATCATAAATCGTAAATCTCAAATCGTAAATTAATTTATTCCCATTCCAATGCCTTCTTTTTGATGATGTAGAAAAATCCCACCAACAATAAAAGCATGAAAATGACCATTTTTAACATTCCTTCCATTCCCAATTCTTTAAAATTGATTGCCCAAGGATAAAGAAAAATCACCTCGACATCAAATAATACAAAGAGAATGGCAACCAGAAAGTATTTTACTGAGAAGGGGATGCGGGCATTTCCTAATGATTCGATACCGCATTCGAAATTTGCGTCTTTAATCTTGGACGATCTTTTAGGGCCTAATTTTCCTGAAATTACTATCATTCCAACAACAAATCCAATTGCTAAAAGCGCTTGCATTAGTATAGGAAAATAATCTAATTGGTTGGATTGCATGGCAGTTATTGTTTTACTTTAAAATAATGGTGCAAAGATAGGTTTCAAGGAATTAAAACACAAGTTAAAACAACATTTAGTTATAAATAGAAGCTCATTTTTTTTGCACTAAAGAGATACCTTTTCGAGGCTTTATTTTTCAAGCAGTTTTGAATGTTTAAAACAAAAAAAGCGTTTCGAAATAAATCGAAACGCTTAAAACATTCGTAAGTAATTTTTTTTTACTTAGATAACTGCTACTTTCGCAGCAACTTTTCCTTTTCTTCCTTCTTCTTCTTCATAGCTAACTCTGTCACCTTCACGAAGTTCTTCCGCGTTGATTCCTGATGCATGAACAAAAATGTCTTTTCCTGTTTCTTCGTCTGTAATGAATCCGTAACCTTTTGATTCATTGAAAAATTTAACTGTACCTGTACGCATTGTAATAGTAATAATAATTTATAATGAAGCAAATGTAATATTTAATATAATACGAAAGTTAGTATTTTGTATGTTTTTATTAAAAATTTTGATTTTCAACGATTTAAGACATTTTTCATCGATGAACTACCCTAAATTCAATTTTATATGCAACTCATTTAATTGTATCTCATCAATTTGCGATGGGGCATCAATCATGACATCTCTTCCGGAGTTGTTTTTTGGGAACGCAATAAAGTCTCGAATGGTTTCTTGTCCACCAAGAATAGCCACCAATCGATCCAACCCAAAAGCTAAGCCTCCGTGAGGTGGTGCGCCATATTGAAAGGCATTCATTAGAAAGCCAAACTGATCTTCCGCTTGTTCAGGGGTAAAACCTAAATATTTAAACATCAACTGTTGGGTGGCTTTGTCATGAATACGGATGGATCCACCGCCAATTTCGTTACCGTTCAACACCATATCATAAGCATTGGCACGAACTGCTTTTGGATTAGTTTCTAATAAGTGCATGTCTTCCGGTTTTGGGGAAGTAAACGGGTGGTGCATGGCATGATAGCGTCCTGTTTGCTCCTCAAATTCTAATAATGGAAAATCAACTACCCATAATGGAGCGAATTCTGTTGGATTTCTCAATCCCAAACGATTGGCTAGTTCCATTCGTAAGGCCGATAGTTGTGTTCTGGTTTTGTCAGCTAGACCGGAAAGCACAAAAATCATATCACCGGCTTTTGCGCCAGTTATTTTCGCCCAATTGCCTAAATCGTCCTGGTCATAGAACTTGTCCACCGATGATTTGAAAGTACCGTCTTCGTTGCATTTTACATAAACCATTCCGCTGGCGCCTATTTGCGGACGTTTAATCCATTCAATCAAGCTGTCGATTTCTTTTCGGGTATATTCGCTTGCTCCCGGAGCGGCAATTCCCACGACTAATTCTGCCGCGTTGAAAACCGGAAAATCTTTGTGCTGGGCAAACTCATTCAACTCGCCAAATTCCATTCCGAAACGAATGTCTGGTTTATCATTTCCATACGTTTTCATCGCATAATCGTAAGTGATTCGAGGGAATTTTTCTACTTCGATTCCTTTTAGGGCTGAAAGTAAATGACGGGTCAATCCTTCGAAAACATTCAGAATGTCTTCTTGTTCCACAAACGCCATTTCGCAATCGATTTGCGTGAATTCTGGCTGACGGTCCGCACGTAAATCTTCGTCACGGAAACATTTCACGATTTGGAAATATTTGTCCATTCCACCCACCATCAACAATTGTTTGAAGGTTTGTGGTGATTGCGGCAAAGCATAAAATTGTCCTTCGTTCATGCGACTTGGAACCACAAAATCCCTTGCGCCTTCAGGAGTCGATTTGATTAAATAAGGCGTTTCCACTTCGCAAAAATCCAAGTCCGAAAGGTATTTACGCACTTCCATCGCTACTTTATGACGAAAAAGCAAGTTGTTTTTTACCGGATTCCGGCGAATGTCAAGATACCGGTATTTCATTCGAATGTCTTCGCCACCATCCGTTTCGTCTTCGATTGTGAAAGGCGGAGTTAAAGCGGGATTCAATATTTTCATCTCGGTAACCAAAATCTCAATATCTCCCGTTACCATACTGGTATTCTTGGCTTCACGCTCAATAACGGTTCCTTTTACTTGAATCACAAATTCACGGCCCAAGGTTTTGGCTAATTCAAAGACTTCCTTATCACTGCGACTTTCGTCGAAAATCAATTGGGTAACACCATAACGGTCGCGTAAATCGACCCAATTCATAAAACCTTTATCACGTGATTTTTGAACCCAGCCTGCAAGCGTAACTTCGGTATTGATATGTGAGGCGTTGAGTTCTCCACAATTATGACTTCTATACATTGACTTATTTTTTAGATTGCAAAAATACAGTTTTGTTTGAAGTTTAAGGTTTAAGGTTCGAAGTTTTATTTAAAAAACTTATATTTGAACGACTAAATTTAAAAGTTGGATAGTATGAAAAAAATAGTATTTATTGCTCTAACGCACGTCTTTCTATTCATTGGCAATGCCCAGAATCTAAATTTTCAAGCGGAAATTGCCAACAGAAAAGGCGATACCATCAAAATTCTAAACAGTAGTAATGGTAAGGAAGTCAAAAAGATTGGAATTGACAAAAATGGCTTGTTTAAAGATGCCTTTGCTGTCGAAGAAGGAATTTATTTTTTGTTTGACGGCAAGGATTACGCCCCCATGTTTCTTATAAATGGATACGACTTGAAACTTAAAATGGATACCCAAAAATTTTATGAATCGATGGTGTATTCTGGAATTGGGGCAGAAGAAAACAATCTTTTGGCACAAAGCACGTTCTCGGATTCAAAATACGATTATAATTCGCTTTTGGCTTCAAGTGAGGAAGTCTTCACCAAGTTGGTCAAAGAGAAAACTGCAGCCGACTTTTTAAAATTGGACGACATAAAATTGAATCCTAATTTTGTTGCGTTACAAAAGAAAAATATTGGCACAAACATGGCTAATTTGACTGCCTATTATAAGAAATCTCAAGAAAGCAATAAGTTGAGTGGTTC
This sequence comes from uncultured Flavobacterium sp., assembly GCA_964535705.1. Classification (GTDB taxonomy): domain Bacteria; phylum Bacteroidota; class Bacteroidia; order Flavobacteriales; family Flavobacteriaceae; genus Flavobacterium. The sequence goes on along the minus strand of CAZHVE010000022.1, from coordinate 25,607 downwards.
GGTTGCGCCATCATTTGACTATGTAAACCACAAAGGAGGAAACACCAAACTCGAAGATTTAAGAGGGAAATATGTTTATATTGACGTTTGGGCAACTTGGTGCGGACCTTGTAGAGGTGAAATTCCTTTTTTGAAAAAAATGGAAGAAGAATTTCATAACAAGAATATCGCTTTTGTAAGCATATCGGTTGATTTAGAGAAGGATTTCGAGAAATGGAAAAATTTTGTGAGCGAAAAGCAATTGGGAGGCATTCAACTCTTTGCCGATAAAAATTGGAATTCCGATTTTATAAAAAGTTTTAATATCAATAGCATCCCGAGATTTATATTAATAGATCCAAACGGAAAAGTGGTTCATTCGGATGCTTCAAGACCGTCCAACCCTGAATTGAAAGAAGAGTTGGATAAATTAGTAAAGTAAAATTAGTAACGGATTAGGAGCTAAATTGTCACCCAAATATTTTTTTAATCAAAATTTATTTTTTAAATTTAGGGTATACAAAGATGCTCACGATGTCAGAAAACAGAAAGCCAAATTAAAATTTGATAATCTATTCTGTGTATTAAATCAATACTATAGCGTCTATAAAAAAATTGGCTGGCACAAATTTTTGTAACAGCCGATTTTGATTTATTCAATAGTCAAGATTAGTCAAATTCCAAAATAATTATGGTTTTTTGGATTCGATTCCAAAATGATTATGGTATTTGTAGTTGCCAGCTCTCGATTGTGGCATGAAAAAAATAAATATATTCCCAATAAAAACAAAAAACCACCCAAAATCAAATCTTGGGCGGTTTCAATAGTATATCAAAAAATTTAAATTTCTATAGCTCTTGCCTCTCTTTTATCTCGTAACCAATATTTTACTCTTTTTACCAAGTAGAACATGACTGGCACCATAACTAGGGTCAAAACTGTAGCGTAAGTTAATCCGAAGATAATGGTCCAGGCCAATGGTGCCCAGAAAATCACATTGTCGCCACCCATATAAAGATGCGGATTCAAATCAGTAACCAAACCAAAGAAATCGAAGTTCAAACCAATTGCTAACGGAATTAATCCTAAAATTGCGGTTAAGGCTGTTAGTAAAACCGGTCTCAAACGGGATTTTCCTGAAGTAATAATCACTTCTTTGATTTCGGCAATGGTTAAATCGTCGTGTGAACTTAGTTTCTTTTGAGCTACTTTTTCGTCTAATAGGAGTACAAAGAAATCCATTAATACAATTCCGTTTTTAACTACAATTCCCGATAAGGCAATAATTCCCATCATCGTCATTAGGATTACGAAATCCATACTACAGAAAATGTATCCGTAAAAAACGCCTGAAAAACTCAATAAAACCGTGAACATAATCACTACTGTTTTTGAAATCGAGTTGAACTGCAATACAATAATAATCGTGATGCTTGCCAATGCCAAAAGTAGTGCACCAAACAAGAAACTAGAATCTTTTTTCTGCTGTTCTTGCTCACCGGAAAACGAATAAGTAATGTCACCTGCCATTTTATAATTGGCTGTTTTTAAATCCGCTTCAATTTGTTTGGTAATTCCGTCGCCATTTGCACCCGTCAACACATTGGAATAAATCGTAATGACACGTTTAGAATCTTTACGTTTTATTTGATTGAAAGTGTATTTTTTCTCAGTTGTAGAAATTGCAGAAATTGGAACTTGAATAATTTGTCCGTTGTTCTGATTACGGAAAGTTACCGGCTGATTAAACAACACACTTTCGTTTTTACGTTGGTCTTCCTGCAAACGCATCGTGATGTCGTAATCGTCTTTTCCTTCTTTGTATTTCGAGATTTCTTGACCATAAATAGCGCGACGCATCGTGTAACCAACTTGACCTGTAGTTGCGCCTAAACTTCCTACGCCAACTCGATCGATTTTCATTTCGAGTTCAGGCGATTCTTTATTAACGTCAATATTCAATTTTTCGATTCCAGAAATATTTTTCGAATTGATAAAAGTGATGACTTTATCGGCTTCGACTAACATTTGATCGTAGTTTGTTCCTGCTAATTGCAAACTAATAGGATAGCCAGATGGCGGTCCAGCAGCGTCTTTTTCGACTGTGATTTTGGCGCCAGCAATATTTTTTACCTTGGCTCGAATTTCTTCTAAAACATCATTGGTATCAATCCCTCGACGCAAGTTGAATTCTACGAAGTTTACCGTAACTTTTCCTTTATAAGGCGTTTCAGATTGATTACCAACATCAACGTTGGGATTTCCTGCGCCCATTCCCACTTGAGAAATAATACTTTCTGCTAAGAAATTTTCGTTGGTATTCTTGTCAACATATTTCTTCAACACTTCAATCACTTGTTTTTCAACAAATAAAGTAGCTTTATTGGTTTTCGAAATATCTGTGCCTTGCGGATATTCGATGTAAACGATGTTTTGTTTGGGTACATTATTCGGAAAAAACAATACTTCTCTGGGGAAAATTCCAAGCAATACGAAGGAGAAAAACAGTAAAAATACAATTACACCTAGCGAAATCACGGCACGTTTTCCAGTTAAAATTTTACCTAAGAAAACTTGGTATTTTTTTTCTAAACTTGGAAAAAAACTGTGTTGGAAATCTTGTGTCCATTGGTACAATTTAATATGGTACAACCACATCAATCCCAATGAAATCAATAATAAATGACCAATTGCTCGCATCCAAGTGGTATCCGAAATATAACCTGGAACCGCAAATAATAAGCCCGAAGCTAAGAAAATAATGGAATATTTTTTAATAGCACTTTTAGAAATATTGGTGTCTTCAATATCCATAAATCCGCCTGTCATTGCCGCATTGATGACCATTGCCACAAATAAAGATGCTCCTAAAACGCAGGACAAAGTTATCGGGAAATAGATCATAAATTTCCCAACGGTTCCTGGCCATAATGCTAATGGTATAAATGCTGCAAGTGTCGTTGCAGTTGATGAGATTACAGGCCAAGCGATTTCGCCAATACCAATTTTTGAGGCTTCGATTCGTCCCATTCCTTTTCGCATATTGGCAAAAACATTGTCGACTACCACAATTCCATCATCGACCAGAAGTCCTAATCCCATTACTAATCCGAACAAAACCATTGTATTTAAAGTAAATCCAAAGGCTGATAAAATAGCAAATGCCATCAACATCGAAAGTGGAATGGCGGCTCCAACAAAGAGTGAATTTCTTAATCCCATGGTAAACATCAAAACAATCATCACCAGAATAATTCCGAAAATAATATGGTTTGATAATTCGTTAACCTGATGCTCTACACGTGCGGATTGATCGTTGGTCATTTTCAGACTTAAATCTTTTGGCAACACTTTTTCTTGTGCTGTTTTTACAATTTCTTTGACTTGGTCGATGGCAGAAATCATATTTTGTCCTGAACGTTTTTTTACATTCAACATGACCACTTCCTGACCAGATTCACGAGCATAAGTTGTTTTTTCTTTTTCTTTAAAACTTACAACGGCAATATCTTTTAAGTAAACGGTGCCTCCATAAGATTTTACAATAATATTATTAAGCTGTTCTGGATTCGAAATTTCACCAACAATTCGGATATTATTTCTAGATCCTTGTGATACGAGATTACCACCCGAAAGCGTTATATTCTCATATTTTACAGCGTTCTGAATATCGTCAAAACTGACTTTTGCAGCACTCATTTTGAAAACATCAATCGCAATTTCTACTTCTTTGTCATCTACACCAAGAATATCGACTTTCTTAACTTCGGGAACATTTTCGATTTCGTCTTGCAAATACTCGCCATATTTTTTGAGTTGTTGCGTAGTATAGTTTCCTTGCAAGTTGATGTTCAAAATAGGTACTTCTTCTGAAATATTGATGTTGAAAACATTGGGTTCAACTTTACTTCCATTGTCCAAATTGGGCCAATCGGTTTTGGCTTTCGATTGGTCGGCTTTGTCTTTTATTAAAACTTTTGCTTCTTCGATCGAAATTTTTTGATCAAATTCGACGATAATCATCCCATAATCTTGAAACGAACTAGAAGTAACTTTTTCAACTCCCGAAATGTTTTTAAACTGATCTTCTAAGGGTTTTATCACTAATTTCTCCACATCCTCGGCAGAATTCCCTGGAAAAATAGATGATACAAATATTTTATTTTCTAATATTTCAGGAAAATCTTCTCTTGGCATATTGATGTATGCTAAAGTTCCCATGACAACAATGATGAGTGTCAATATATAAACCGTTATGCGGTTGTCGACGGCCCAGCTTGATATTCCGAATTCTTTATTTTTGTGTTCCATATTTTTAGTTTCAGGTTTCAAGTTTCAAGTTTAAGCGTTTTGAGAACAACTTGAAACCTTAAACTTGAAACAATTATATTTTAGAAATTAAGCTTCATTCCGTCTGCAATGCTGTTTACTCCTTCTGTTATGATGACATCGTTTGCAGTTAAGCCGCTTAAAATTTCAGTACCATTTTCTGAAGATTGACCTGTTTTCACGATTGCTTTTTTGGCAATACCCGTTTTTCCATTTGATTTGGTTACAATATAAACAAATTTATTTTTTTGTCCATCTTCTTGGATAACACTCGTGGGAACTACTATTACATTTTTGCTGCTATAATCAGTAATTTTAAGATTTGCTACCTGATTTGGGCGCAATAAATTATCTGGGTTTGGAACGCCTACTTCAATTCCAAAACTACGGTTGCTTGGATTCACAAAGTTTCCTATTTGGCGCACTTTTCCAACGTAAGTTTTCCCTAATGACGACAAGAATACATCAACCTTAGTTCCTACTTTTAGTTTGCCGATGTATGTTTCTGGAACAGACGTCGAAACATACATATTCGATAAATTCACGATACGCATTAATCCTTGTTGGCTTGGCGCAACAACTTCCCCTTTTTCTATAAAAACCTCATCAATAGTTCCTGTAAAAGGGGCTTTTAGTATCGTTTTTTCCAATTGAGCCTTGATTTGGGCAACGCCTCTTTGTGCCGAAATCATTTGCGTTTGAGCTTGTAAATACTGCATTTCAGAACCTATTTTTTGACTCCAAAGATTTTTTTGACGTTCAAAAGTGGTTTTTGCCAAAGCATACTGGTTTTCTAGACTTGCCACTTGTTGGCTCAGTCCAGCATCGTCAATTTTCCCGAGAACTTGCCCTTTCGAAACTCTTTGTCCCGCTTTCACGTTCAATGAAACCAAGGTTCCTTGAAATTCTGGTTGAACCAAAATGTTTTCTTTGGTATTTACGCTTCCTTGAATTTCAAGATAATGACTAAAAACGGTATCTTTTAAAGTAAGTACGGAAACTAATGCTTCCTCTTTTTTGAGATCCAAAGTGGCTAATGCTTCGTCAATTTTAGCTAAATCTGCTTGGATTAATGCTTTTTTAGCTTGAAGTGCCATTGCATTTTTGGAGGCAATTAAGTTGTCAATAGTAGCGGTTTCTTCTTTCTTTCCGCAGGAGAAAATGAGTACTGAAAGCGTTGTGATAAGGAATATTTTTTTCATGTTTTTAAGGTTATAAGGTGATGAGTTTATAAGTTTAGGGTGTTTTTTTATATTTTTATTTGTGATTTATGTAAAGCGTCTAGCATTAATGTGATTTCCGTAAGTTCAGTTCTTATTATTAGGTATTCTTCATCTGGGATAAATTCTAATTCTTTACAAATTATCGTCTGATTTAATAATTCCAATGCAGAACCATAAGCAATTTCTGTAAACCGAGCTTTGTCCTTTTGTGTGTGTCTTCCCGAACCTTCTGCAATATTTGAAGATATCGATACGGAACATCTCCTCATTTGGCTTACAAGACCAAACAATTCCTCTTTTGGAAACGTCCTCGTTATTTTATATATAAATACCGAAAGGTTTTTTGATTTCTGCCAAACGGTGAGTTTTTCAAAAGAATATATTTTCATTTTATTAATCTATAGAAAGGAATAAGTTTATGTGGTTAGTCTTGGTGCTAAACTCATAACCTTATAACCTCATCATCTTAGTTAATTATTTTCTCTAAAGCTGCTTTTTTGTTGATGATATTCACCATCGACTGCAAATAGTTTTGTTGAGCGGCATACAATTGTCGTTGCGCTTCACTGAAATCAAAACTCGAAGACAAACCTTCCGTAAATTTTATTTGTTGCTTTTTTTCGATTCTCTCCGCGAGGTTCAGATTGGTTTTTGCCGTGGCATATTCTTCCATGCTGAATTCATATTCGCTTTTGGCGTTGGCGTATTGCAATTTCAATTTTTGTTCTGTTTCTGTAAGTTGTGTTTTGGCTTGTTCAAATGCAATTTTGGCTTGTTGCGTTTTGGCGCTTCTACCCAAACTACTAAAAACGGGTACATTTAGACCAATGCCGAGATTTGAGAAATTATTCCATTTTTGCGGTGGAATAAAAAAGGCAAATTGGTTAGCAAAAGCATTGTATCCAAAATTCACATTGGCCCCCAATGAAGGCAATGCCTTACTTTTTTGTAATTTGTATTCTAATAGTCTTTGCTCTTGAAAATTCAATCCCATCTGGTAATCGATATTGTTGGATACATTGAAATCTTTTTGTGAAATAGCCAAATCTAAATTGGCAACCGTCAAATTGTCCAATTGATCCGTTAGTTTCAGGTCATCATTAATGTCAATGCCTAATAAGATTTTGAGCATATTATTGGCAATGACCAACAATCTTTTGGTGTTGTTTAAAGTACTGTTTATGGTTGACAAGGTGATTTGAAGCTGCTCTACATTTTCTTCTTCAATCAGTCCGTTTTTGAATGTTTCCTTAGTGTCTGACAATGTTTTTTCTAAAATGGCTTTGTTTTTTTCTAGAATGGAGATGCTTTCAGCGGCTAACAAAACATTTCCATAGGAATTGATGACCATTTCCTTGATTTCAGCATCGGTTTTTTGTTTGGCATTTTCATAGAATTTCAAATAGGTTTTCGCGGCCTGTAAGGCTACAATGTAGGAGCCGTCAAACAGCAACTGACTCAAAGTCACTCTGCCATTCATGTAGTGCTTGGTTCCAAAAGCTATGGTTGTTACTTCCCCCGGATTGCCGCCAAAAGGACCTCCTCCAGTAACCCCTTGTTGTGTATACGCAAAATTATTCCCATATTCCATTCCGGTGTTGATTTGAGGCAAACCCGCAGCAGTGGTTTCCCATTTTTTCTGTCTGGCCGAAGCAATATCTTGCCCAGCGTTTATTACCGAATAATTATGGGCGAGCGCATGGGAAATCGCTTGTTCCAAGCTAAACGAAAAGTTTTGTGTCTGTTCTTGTGATTTTGCAATGAGAGCAAAAAACAATAAAGGGATTAAAAATAGTTTTTTCATTATATGATATGGTTTTCTAATTGTTTTTCGAGTTCGATTATACCTTCCGGTGTTGCCATGGCTCTAGTGTGGTATTCTAGTGCTTGTATTTCTAGTTTGAGCACTTCATTTTCTAATTTTGTGGTTTCATTAATGCTAAAAATAAGGGTGTAGTAAAATTTTATACAATTTTCAATATTAATATTTTTTCGATACAAGCCTTGTTCAATCCCTTTCTCTATATTGAGTTTAAAAACGGTGGTGCATTCTGAAATTTCTCTCGATAGTACGCTTTCGTGTATCTCGGGATAATGCTTTTTTAATTGGTAGATAGGAGAGGTGTCTGAGGTTTGAAACATCTCTTTGAACATTTTACGGATTTCGAAATTTTCGGCAATGGCATTGTGGTTTTCGGCAATAATGGCACTAATACCCTGATGAATTTTTTCATGGAAAATTATGGTCCCTTCTTTAATAAGAAGCTCTTTGTTGCAAAAGTATTTGTATATCGTTTTTTTAGAAATACACATTTCGCTAGCAATATCATCCATAGTCACGCTCTTAAATCCTAGTTTTAGGAATAGTTCGGTGGCTTTGGATATTATTTTATCTTTCATAGTTGGCATTGCGAGTCACGATCTGTCCGCTGAGGTAGGAGCAATCTTTTTTCAAATTTCGTTTGCAAATATAGAATGGAAACTTTAGATACCAAAATAGTTTCCAAAGTATTTTTAAAAAACATTATAAAGTTTATGGGTTTAGAAGTGTAGGTGTACTGAATAAAAAATCTATTTTTGTGTTTGAAACCTAGTAGGTGATCTTTCGCTAAACGGAAAACCAAAATAAAAAATGCACTCCATTCAACAATATCAGGAATTTATTTCAGACTATTTGCAATCGCAATCCAAAAATAAGGAGCCGAAAAATTTGTATGAACCTATACATTATATTTTGCAGCTTGGCGGAAAGAGAATGCGGCCCATTTTGACTTTGATGAGCGCCGAAGTTTTCGATACGGATTATGCAAGAGCTTTGCCGGCGGCTTTGGCGGTTGAGGTTTTTCATAATTTTTCACTCGTACACGATGATATTATGGATGCTGCGCCTTTGCGAAGAGGAAACGTCACCGTTCATGAAAAATGGGACATCAATACAGGGATCCTTTCTGGCGATGCGATGCTGATTTTGGCCTATCAACATTTTGAGGAATACGAACCTACGATTTTCCGAGCTTTGGCCAAATTGTTCAGCAAAACCGCTCTCGAAGTATGCGAAGGGCAGCAATGGGATGTTGATTTTGAATCTCGAAAAGACGTAACTATTCCCGAATATCTCAAAATGATTGAATGTAAAACAGCCGTTTTGGTTGCGGCAGCTATGAAAATGGGCGCTATTATTGCCGAGACTTCACAGGAAAATGCCGATTTGATTTATGATTTCGGATTGAATTTGGGCTTGGCGTTCCAGTTGCAAGACGATTATCTCGATGCTTTTGGCAACCCGGAAACCTTCGGAAAGCAGGTGGGAGGCGATATTATCGAAAACAAAAAAACCTATTTATACCTAAAAGCAATGGAATTTGCTTCGCCAAACGAAAAAGAAGAGTTAGTACATTTGTTCTCCATTCATCTAGAAGACAATTTAGATAAAATCAATTCCGTAAAACAAATTTTCCATTCTTCTGGAGCGGCGCAAGCCACCCAAAAAGCCATAGAGGACTTTACCTTGAAAGCTTTTGAAACCTTGGAGAAGATTAATGTTTCAGAAGACAAAAAAGCAATGCTTACCAATTTTGGAGAAAATTTAATGAAAAGAAACGTTTAGTTTTCAGTTATCGCCCTGATCGCAGTCGAAGGGCAAAATAAAAAATCGTTTATCCTAACTCAAAAATGAATTTCATTTCTCCAGTAAATACCGATTTATTACTCGAAGAAGCCGGAAAGGAAGCCTTATACTTGAAATTAATCGAGCAAATGAACAAGGATTTCAATTTGGCCAACGAAGGAATAGATTTTCCAATGAGTATTTCGCCCGAGGAATTGAAAATCCAATTGCACGAAAAAATCTATCGATTGATTCAATACAAATTCGCCGAATACCTCAATTTGCTTTATATCATTGACGTTTCCGAAGATCAAATCAAAAAATTAGACGGCTCGGATTTAGTGGTATTGGCAGAACAGGTTGCATTTTTGATTTTGAAAAGAGAATGGCAAAAAGTGTGGTTTCGGAATAAGTATTAGAAATACATCCCTAATAAACTGCATCAAAGATTCGGTGTAAGTGCATTTTATTAAATGCATTTATTTATTGGGGACATACCAAATTCTTAGGGGATAATATCCGTAAAAATCAAAATAGAGCCTAAAGAAACTAAAAGCTGATTATTTTTCATGGTTTGTTGTTTTTTTAACAAATTTGTACTCAAATGTACCTGAAATAGGATTTAAATGTGTTGGTTTATTGTATTTTTGCCGAACTATTTTAACAAAAAGTATACTTAACGATAAATATGGATAGGTTTTCATTTTTAAACGCAGCACACACCGATTTTTTTTCCCAACTATACGATCAATATGTAGAGAATCCAGACAGCGTTGAGCCCAGTTGGAGAAGTTTTTTTCAAGGTTTTGACTTTGGAATGGAAACCTACAATGGTGAAAATCTAGTGCAATATGCTACTGAAACAGTTTCGAATCCAGTTGATAATTCTAAAATATCAGAGCAACTTCAAAAAGAATTTCAAGTTGTAAAACTTATCGAAGGGTATCGTACTAGAGGACATTTGTTTACTAAAACTAATCCTGTGAGAGAGCGTAGGACTTTTGCTCCAACTTTAGATTTAGAAAATTTCGGACTTTCGAACGCTGATTTAAATACCGTTTTCGATGCTGCAAAAATCCTTTATTTAGCACCCTGTACTCTTAGTGTCATTGTGAAGCATTTAGAATTGGTTTATTGTCAGCATATCGGTATCGAGTATATGTACATGCGCAAACCTGAAGTAATTCAATGGATTCAGGACAGAATCGGAATCAATGACAACCAACCTAATTTTAATATTGAACAGAAGAATAAAATTCTAAATAAATTAAACGAAGCGGTTTCCTTTGAAAATTTTTTACATACCAAATATGTAGGTCAAAAACGATTTTCGTTAGAAGGTGGCGAATCCGTTATTCCAGCCTTGGACGCTTTAATCGAAAGAGCAGCCGAAAAAGGCGTAGAGCAGTTTGTAATGGGAATGGCACACCGTGGACGTTTAAACGTTTTAGCCAATATTTTCGGAAAATCTACCCAAGATATTTTTGGAGAATTTGATGGTAAAGATTACGATCAAGAATATTTTGACGGAGATGTAAAATACCATTTGGGACTTACCGCAGACAAAATTACGAGCTCTGGCAAAAAAATAAATATTAATTTAGCACCAAATCCATCACATCTTGAAACAGTTGGTGCTGTAATCGAAGGAATTACAAGAGCCAAACAAGACAAATATTTTCCTAATGATTTTTCAAAAGTGTTGCCTATCGCCGTTCATGGTGATGCAGCCATTGCAGGTCAAGGATTGCTTTACGAAATTATTCAAATGGCACAATTGGATGGGTATAAAACTGGTGGAACGATACACATTGTAATTAACAACCAAGTTGGATTTACCACAAATTATCTAGATGCTCGTTCTTCTGTGTACTGTACAGATGTTGCCAAAGTGACTTTGTCGCCTGTCTTACACGTAAATTCTGATGATGTAGAGTCAGTTGTACATGCTGTACAATTTGCTTTAGATTTCAGAATGGAATTTGGACGAGATGTATTCATTGATTTATTAGGCTATAGAAAATATGGTCATAACGAAGGCGATGAACCTCGTTTTACCCAGCCTTTATTATATAAAATCATTGCAAAACATAAAAATCCTAGAGATATTTATGCCGAGAAATTAATTGCGGAAGGGATTATAGATGCTGATTTGGTAAAAACTTTAGAAAAAGAATACAAAGACGATTTGGATCAAAATCTAGAAGCTTCCCGCAAAAAGAACTTGACTATTATCACTCCTTTTATGCTAAATGAATGGAAAGGATTTAAACAGGTTTCCAATACCGAAATGCTCCAAAAAGTAGATACAAAAGTAGCCAAAGAAACTTTAGACTCGATTATAGTCACCGTTTCGACTTTACCTTCTGAAAAGAAATTTATCAATAAAATTTCTAAAATAGTTACGGATCGTAAAACAATGTACGACAACAATACAGTCGATTGGGGAACTGCAGAAACATTGGCTTATGGGTCACTGTTGACCGAAGGGTATGACATTCGTATATCGGGACAAGACGTGGAGCGTGGGACTTTTTCACACCGTCACGCCGTAGTAAAAGTGGAAGATTCAGAGGAAGAGGTAATTTTATTAAATGCTATAGCCAACAAAAAAGGAAAATTCAACGTTTTCAATTCCTTTTTGTCAGAATACGGTGTTTTAGGTTTTGATTATGGCTATGCTTTAGCCAATCCTAATAGTCTGACGATTTGGGAAGCACAGTTTGGAGATTTCTCCAATGGTGCCCAAATCATGATTGACCAATACATCTCCTGTGGGGAAGACAAATGGAACAACCAAAATGGAATTGTGATGTTATTGCCACACGGTTACGAAGGGCAAGGTGCAGAACATTCCTCGGCGAGAATGGAGCGTTATTTACAATTGTGTGCACGCCACAATATGTATGTCGCTGATTGTACCACACCAGCCAATTTCTTTCACTTGTTAAGACGACAAATGAAAACCACTTTCCGCAAACCCCTTATTGTGTTTACACCAAAGAGTTTGTTGCGTGATCCAAGATGCGTTTCTACCCAAGAAGAATTGGCAAACGGAAGCTTTCAAGAAACGATTGATGATAGTACTGTGAATAAAAACGATGTAAAAAGTTTGATTTTCTGCACCGGAAAATTCTATTACGACATCACGGCCGAAAGGGTAAACAACGGTCGCAAAGATGTTGCGGTGGTTAGAATCGAGCAATTATTCCCTTTGCCCGTTGAACAATTAAAAGCAATAATAGCCCAATATCCGAATGCAGATGATTATGTTTGGGCACAAGAAGAACCGAAAAACATGGGGGCTTACAGCTACATGTTGATGAATTTCGACTTGATAAAATGGAGATTGGCTTCACTAAAAGCATATGCTGCTCCAGCTTCTGGAAGTTATACCAGAGCAAAAAGACGTCATGCGGACGCCATTAAAATGGTGTTTGACAAGAATTTATTTATATAAGAAAAACCGTTTAAATTCATAATTTAAAATAATATCATATGATTTTAGAAATGAAAGTCCCTTCACCGGGGGAATCCATAAAAGAAGTTGAAATTGCCACTTGGTTAGTTAAAGATGGCGATTATGTAGAAAAAGACCAAGCGATTGCTGAGGTTGATTCGGATAAAGCAACCTTAGAATTACCAGCAGAAGCCAGCGGAATTATAACGCTAAAAGCGGAAGAAGGAGATGCAGTTGCCGTAGGCGCTGTAGTTTGTTTGATTGATACTGGTGCAGCAAAACCATCAGGTGCAGCTGTAGTTGAAGCAAAACAAGTTGTTGTTGAAGCCCCAAAAAAAGAGGAAGTTAAAGCTGCGCCGGTTGCTGCAACTACCTATGCTTCGGGTACCCCTTCACCAGCAGCAAGAAAAATATTGGATGAAAAAAATATTCAACCTTCTGACATTGTTGGGACGGGCAAAGACGGAAGAATCACTAAAGACGATGCCGTAAACGCAACTCCTGCCATGGGAACTCCAACGGGAGGAAGTCGTGGTACTGAACGTACTAAATTATCCATGTTGCGTCGTAAAGTAGCCGAAAGATTAGTGGCCGCCAAAAACGAAACAGCCATGTTGACTACATTCAACGAAGTAAACATGACGCCTATTAATACCTTGCGCAATGAGTACAAAGAGGCCTTCAAAGCAAAACACGGTGGAATAGGTTTGGGATATATGTCCTTTTTTACCAAGGCGGTAACAAGAGCTTTAGCATTGTATCCGGACGTGAACTCCATGATGGATGGTGATTATAAAATTGCATACGATTTCTGCGACATTTCCATTGCGGTTTCTGGACCAAAAGGATTAATGGTTCCTGTAGTTCGTAACGCCGAAAACTTAACGTTCCGTGGAATTGAAGCCGACATTAAACGGTTGGCTATAAAAGCGCGTGATGGTCAAATTACTGTTGACGACATGACTGGAGGAACTTTCACAATCACCAATGGAGGCGTTTTTGGCAGTATGTTGAGTACGCCAATTATCAACCCACCACAATCCGGAATTTTAGGAATGCATAATATTATCGAACGTCCAATTGCCGTAAATGGCAAAGTAGAGATTCATCCTATGATGTATGTGGCACTTTCATATGACCATAGGATTATCGACGGTCGGGAGTCTGTTGGTTTCTTGGTTGCTGTAAAAGAAGCCTTAGAAAATCCAGTTGAATTGTTATGCGACAACAATCCTAAAAAAGCATTTGAGCTGTAAAAAACACTTCTTGGTTTATACTAAATCCCATCCTGTATTTTAAAATAGGATGGGATTTTTGTTATTAAACCCCTCTAATGTCATTTTTAATCATTTATATACTATGCAATCTGCCTAGTTAAAAGAGAGTCCCTCAATAAGTATTGTTAGTCTTTAATTTTGAGTTAAATCACTGATTTTATAGGCTTTATTGTTTTTTGTATGGTATTTGTATAGTTTTTTGTCCTTCAAAAAAGAGAGTAATACATCAATCAGGGTATACATTTGCATTCTAATAAAAAAATAAATATTATGAAAAAAATTACCCTTTTTATTGCACTAATGATAGTTTCATTAGGGTATGCCCAAGACCCAACAGCTGGGCCAACAGATCCAATTGCAAGAATTGCAACTGATGTAAAATCTATTTATAATGGTATAGTAACACCTGTTGCTCCACAATACACAAATGAACCTAATGGAACATTTGATAGTTTTGATGCATCTACCATAGTTGGAGATATAACTCTTGGTGACGGAAATACTGTAGTGAAATATATAAACCACCTGTACTCTGGTATTAGAGCAGGAGCAGGAAATTTAAATGTTTCTCAAATGACAAAGTTACATATTGATGTGTATTCCCCGGGTTTTACAGCTTTTAATATTAAACTTGAAGCGGTTAATGGTTCCAATGTTGAATTATCCGTGCCTGGTGCAAAAGTAAAAGGTTCTTGGAATTCTTATGATATAGATTTAAGTGGCTATGCTGCAGTTGATTTGGTTCATCTAAAATGGATTGTTCCAGTTAGTTATACAGGAACAGGAGAAACTTTGTATATAGACAATGTTTATTTTTACAGACCTGCTGCTCCAGTAGGAACTCCGGTAATTGGCTCACTTACAGTACCTGCAAAAAATTTAGGAGATTTGCCTTTTAATTTAACAGCCCCAACAAGCAATAGTCCAGGTTCTTTTTCGTATACTAGTAGTAATACTTCTGTTGCAACAATTTTAGGTAATACGGTTACAGTGGTTGGAGCAGGAACTTCAACAATTACTGCAACACAAGCTGCTTCTGGAGCATTTTTAACAGGGAATGTTACTGCTAATTTAGTAGTATCTGAAGCGCCAACTGTTGCGGCGCCAACACCACCGGTAAGACTTCCAGCAGAAGTTATTTCACTTTTTAGTAATGCCTACACAAATAGAACAATCGATACATGGTCAGCGCCATGGGACGATTCTAGTATTGAAGATGTTCTAATTGCAGGTAATGACTCTAAGAAAGTTACATTTACTAATTTCTTAGGAGTTGATTTTAGTGGTGCTGGAAATCATATAAATGCAACAACTATGACCCATTTCCACATGGATATTTGGTTGCCAAATACTGTTAATTTGATTGGTAAAGTTATGAACCCAAAATTCTCTCAATGGGGAGGAACCCCAAGTGAAGTATCGGCATTATTACTAACCTACTTGCCAACAGAGAAAGGCACTTGGGTTTCAATAGATGCGCCTTTATCTACTTTTGCAGGTAATCAAAATAGAAATGATTTAGCCCAGTTTATACTTACGTCAAATACAGGCCTTGCTTATGTTGACAATATTTATTTATATAAAGTGGGTGTAGTTGAACCTCCGGTTCCATCCGAAGTTCCACTAACTGCAGCGCCTACACCACCAGTTAGAAATGCTTGGGACGTTATTTCACTTTTCAGTAATGCGTATAGCAATATTGTAATTGATACTTGGTCAGCAGTGTGGGACGATTCTAGTCAAGAAGATGTTCTTATTGTAGGTAATGATACAAAGAAAATTACATTTGCAAATTTCTTAGGAGTTGATTTTAGTGGCGCTGGTCATCACATAAATGCAACAGATATGACAAAATTTCACATGGACTTTTGGTTGCCAACTAGCGTTGATTTAATAGGAAAAGTAATGAATCCTAAATTTTCTCAATGGGGAGGAACTGCAGGCGAAGTTTCAGCATTATTGCTCACTTACTTGCCTACCGAAAAAGGTACTTGGATTTCAATAGATGCCAATTTATCAACTTTTGCGGGTAATCAAAACAGAAATGATATTGCACAGTTTTTAATAACATCAAATACTGGTATTGCATATATTGACAATGTCTATTTATATAGACCAGCAACTTTGGGAACTACTCAATTTGAAGCTTCAAATGTTAAAATGTACCCAAACCCTGTTAAAAGCACTTTGACTATAGAGGCAAAAAGCACGATTGATAAAATAACTGTTTACAGTATTTTGGGACAAGAGGTAATGTCAAAATCGCCAAAAAGCAGTTCGACAACTTTGCAAACAAGCGTCCTTCAAAAAGGAACCTATATTGTTAAGTCAACGATTGACGGTAAAACAGCCACCTCAAAATTCATAAAAGAATAAAACTACTTTATTCTTGTAACTAAGCAGAAAGCATCGGATTTATTCCGGTGCTTTTTTATTTTAGGGTGAAGCTATTGATTAGGTACTTCAATTAAAAAATAAACTTTAAAAGATATTCAGTCGGAAAACGGTTTGCTATTTTTAAAAGTGATTGTCCTCTACCAAAGTACAAATCTCCCCATATAATTTTTCCCTTTGCTTGCGCAAAAAAACTTTACAATCAAGTAAAACTAAAAATTCCTCAGTGTAAGTAAAATCTAATATATCCTATATAAGATGTAACGTTTTCATTGAGATAAGCCATTTTTGTATAGTTTTTGTATAGTTTTTTGACTACCCATAAAGAGGGGGATATGTCAATCAGTTTATACATTTGCAGTCTAATTAACAAAAAAATAAGCTTTATGAAAAAAATTACCCTTTTAATTGCACTAATGATAGTTTCATTAGGAATTGCACAACCTACCACTAGCGCCACCACTCCAACAAAACTTTCAGTGGACGTTAAGTCTGTGTTTAGTGATGCTTACACTAATATCTCAACCGTGGAATTATTCCCAAATTGGAACCAACCAACATTGTACGCAAACTATGTAGTACCTTCAAGCAGTCCTGCAAATAATGTAATAAAATACACCAATTTAAGCTACCAAGGTATCAACATAACTGCTGCAGGAAATAAACCTGGAGTTGATTTTTCAGCTATGACAACGCTTCATATTGATGTTTGGACACCTGATGTTACTTCATTTAAACTTTTTCCAATAGATGATAAAACGGATTTGCTGTTTAAAACGCTCACTCCATCAAAATCTGGTTGGAATAGTTATGATATTGTTTTGGCTACTGATTTTCCTACTTTGAACAAAGCGAGTATCAGACAATTTAAATTCGTTTCAGTGACACCTGCCTCAGGGGCAACCATTTATTTTGATAATATTTATTTTTGGAGAGCACCTGTGGCAACTGGAACCCCTACAATTTCTTTTGTAATTCCTTCAAAACTGAGTAGTGATGCACCCTTTTCTTTATCGTCTTTAGTCTCTAGCGATAGCCCAGGAGCCTTTACTTTTACCAGTAGTAATACTTCAGTTGCTACCATATCTGATAGTACGCTGACTATAAAAGGTGCTGGAACAGCTATTATCACGGCTAATCAAGCGGCTAGCGGATCTTTCATTGCGGGTAGCAAAACAGCTAATTTAGTAGTGGAAGCTGGACCAACAGGAGCAGCTCCAACTCCGCCTGTTAGAAATGCGGTTGATGTAAAATCAATTTTTAGTGATGCTTACACTCCAATTGGTAGTCTTGTCTACAGTGGAGACGTTGACACTTATGATACGACTTGGTGCGGCGGAACGACCGAAAAAGTTATTATTGCCGGAAACGCCACAAACAAAATTACTGGACTTGGTTGCGAAGGGGTTGCTTTTCAAACAGCAAGATTTAATGCAACAACAATGACAAATTTGCACATGGATATTTGGACACCTACGGCAACTTTGGACAAAAGTTTTAATATAAAATTTTCGAATTGGAATGGTGGATCAGGAGAAGCAAATGCAATTCAGTTCTCTACTACTAATGTGAGCAGTCCTTCCTTACCCAATCCTAATCCGGGGACTTGGATATCTTTAGACATTCCTTTAACGAGTATGCCTGGCTTAAGAAATGATTTAGTACAATTTGTAATTACTTCTGATTTAGGTATTGTGTATTATGATAATCTTTATTTATGGAAAGCACCTGCAGCAGTGGGCACTCCTACGATTTCTTTTGCGATTCCTGAAAAAGCAAGTGGAGATGCTTCTTTTTCTTTAGTGTCTCCTATAATCACTAGTAACAGTGCGGGGGCTTTTACCTTCTCTAGCAGTAATACTTCCGTTGCAACAATATCAGGAAGTACCGTTACAATAGTAGGGGTGGGTTCAACCACAATTACAGCGAATCAAGCGGCTAATGGATCTTATAATGCTAGTACAGCAACCGCTACTTTAATTGTAAATCCAGCTGCTGCTCCAGTACCACAAACAAACGCAGCTACAGTTGTTGGATTGTATGGAGGGACTTATCAGGTTGATGGTTATTCTTATGATTTTGGACCAGTTTCATCTGTTGACCTTGATCCTACGTCTGGAGTAAACAATGCCCTTAAAGTAGATTTTAGCGTAGGTGGGTACGGTCAAGGTTTTGGCACAAAGGATATTTCGACCATGCAATACGTTCATTTTGATTATTACACCACAGATGCTACGACATTTGCACTTCATCTTATATCTGATGCCCCTTTTGAAGCTATTTATAACATACCTGGCATTGTTAAAAATCAATGGGTAAGTGTAAACATTCCAATGGCTACTTATAAATCTATTGCAGGATTTAATGCCGCTAAATTTATCCAATTTAAGTTTGGAACCTTAGAAGCAATTCCCGGAACCGTTTATTTTGATAACCTTTATTTTTCACTGACCGATCCTTCTCTTGGAACTTCAAAATTTGAAACTTCAAAAGTAAGCCTGTATCCAAATCCTGTAAAAAACACTTTAAACATTGAGGCTAAAGGCTCCATTGAAAGAGTAGCTGTTTACAGTATTTTGGGACAAGAAGTGATGTCAAAATCTCCAAAAAGCAATGCCACAACTTTGCAAACCAGTGGCCTTCAAAAAGGGACTTATATTGTTAAGTCAACAATTGATGGAAAAACAGCCACTTCAAAATTCATAAAAGAATAAATTATTTTATTCTTTAACAATGCAGAAAGCATCCGCCGCGGCGGATGCTTTTTTGTTTATGGGATTGTTTACCAATTCATTTTAGTAGATACAAACAATGATTGTAGTAATCAATAATTGCTTTGCCTCTGAGTAGTATATCGGCACCAATAATGCCCTGAACGGGTTTTGATTTATGTTCCATTAAGGCTCTATTTACGTGCGACATATCAAAAATGACGAGTTCAAAGTTCATGCAATTCCAGTTGCCCAATTTTAGTTGGTTTTCAATGGCAATTTGTGTTCGCATTCCCGTTGCGCCTGCACCGGAAGCTTTTGTCTTCGATTTTGTGGCTTTCAGTTGGAACATTTCAATGCTTTCAAAACCCACACAACTATTGCTCGCACCCGTATCTAGTATAAAATTACCCTTCACGCCATTAATGCTTGCTTTCATAAGCAAATGCTGGGTTTTGGTTACTTTGAATTTTATTTTCTGGTAGCTTTCTTTTTTAAGAATATCGGGGAGATTCTTCATTTTTTTATAAAAACCCTTTTTGCGTTATTGTATCGCATTGATTTCGTCGATTAATTGGGCTTCGGTTCCTATTTTTGTTTCTGCTAATGTGAAGGTATAAATATCATTTGCTGCAACTGTAACCGCTTTTATAGCATATCTCCATTGGCCATTATCCTCGGTGACAAATATCACATGACATTTTAGTCCTATTGGAATTTGACCGTAATGTTCGCTGAATAATCCTGCGTCTGTATAAGTGTCTAATTTTGCTAAAGCATTTTGGCCTTCTCCGTCATAAGATAAATAAATAGCACTATTTGTATTGTCGTATCCATTTGGGACAGCGACCAAAATTGTAGTTTTTGGTCTTGGATCACTATAAAATTTATCTACATTAGTCCATCCAAAGTTCCCGAACGATACATAATAGTTATTTCCTTCAGCAAATATACCGTCTTTACCATTTTCACCAGCTGGATCACGTTCTTGTTCCCAAGCCAATTCTCCTTCTTGATTAATAAGACCATTCCACAATACCATTTCTGGATCTATCCCGTTAGTTAGACTGGCCGGTACTATAAGATTGATGTTGCAAGTTGTAGCCAGTTCTACTTCGCCCTGAGTTGCCTTAATAAAGAATTCTCCGCCCGAAATGAGTAAATTATGATCCCCATTTGGCATTATTCCCATTGTAGGCTTGTTTGTAACAAGCATAGAGCCTTTGTCAAAAAGTTCTATAAATTCTATATCAATTACTCCGGTAACAAGATTTCCGTTTTTGGTAAGACAGTCTCCATTTATTGAAATGGTCACCCCTTTTGCTGAAGTTACCGTTATTAAGCCGTTACCAGCGGTCTCAGTAAAGTTTTGAGTACTATTTTCAAGACCATTTTCCTTTATTAACATAAAATCTGAAGCTGAAGGAAATAGTATTGAATCTAACCTCTCATTTTCACAGCTTATTAGCGTTATTGTTGCCAAAAATGATAATCCTATTTTTTTTAAATATGTGTTCATAGTTTGTAATATTTTTTTGATTCCTATTAATATATGGTTTTTGGTTTAAAATTGTTCTGCAATAGTTCCTTTTCAATAGCTAAAGTAAGGATTACACTCGTATATCCAATAGATTTTATGTTTTGTTCCCATTTTTTACTATTCTACTATTTTTATAAGTCTAATGTGAATATTAAAAATCTTTTAATCTGTTTTTCAAGATTATGTGATTTAACTTTTTTAGAAAGGACACAATTGATAAAGTAAATCTATTTTAATAGACTTTAGTTGATTCTTTAATTACAAATTTTCATTGTAATTTTACAAACCAAAAACTTTAAACGTGGAACATAAAATGATTATTACCGATACCCACACTCATTTATATTCCAACGAATTTGATGAAGACCGCGACGAAATGATACAACGTGCCATTGATGCGGGCGTTTCGCGATTTTTTATACCAGCCATTGATGCTGCTTTCACACAATCCATGTACGATTTGGAAAAACGGCATCCCGAGAATGTGTTTTTAATGATGGGTTTACATCCCACGCATGTAAAAGATAATTATCTCGAAGAATTGCAGCATGTAGAGGAACAATTGGCCAAAAGAAAATTCTATGCCGTTGGTGAAATTGGTATCGATTTGTACTGGGATAAAACGAATTTGGATGAACAGAAAAATACTTTTAGAAAGCAAATCCAGTTGGCAAAACACTACAAATTGCCCATAGTGATTCATTGCCGTGAGGCTTTCGAAGAAATTTTCGAAATTTTGGAAGAAGAAAAATCCACAGATTTATTCGGAATTTTCCATTGTTTCTCCGGTTCTTACGAGCAGGCCTTACGAGCTATTTCTTATAATATGAAACTGGGAATAGGAGGAGTGGTGACTTTCAAAAACGGAAAAATTGACCAATTTTTGGATCAAATTGATTTGAGTCACATCGTTCTTGAAACCGATTCTCCTTATTTGGCTCCAATGCCTTATCGTGGAAAACGCAATGAAAGCAGCTATTTGGTCCATATTGTCGATAAATTGGGGTTGATTTACAATCTTCCCAAGGAGGAAATAGCACGGATTACCACCGAAAATTCTCGGACTGTTTTTGGGATTTAATGCAGAATTTGCCTGTTTTTTATAATTTTTTTGTTTATTTGTTATTAAAAATATACACTATATGTCAAAATTTGACGCGATACGTCCGTTTTATGACGCCGAAGTTAATGAAGCCATTGTTTCTTCCATAAATCATCCGATGATGCAAGCCTTGATGAATTTCACTTTCCCGGAAGTGGAGGATTCTATTTGGAAAGAACAACTTAAGAAAACGCATTCCATTCGTGATTTTCAGTGTAATTTTATCTATAATTCCGTTCAAAGGGTGCTGGAGAAAACATCCGATGGCTTAACCACTTCAGGTTTCGAAAAGTTAGAGAAAAACACTTCTTATTTGTTTATTTCCAATCACCGAGATATTTTATTAGATACTACATTGCTCAACGCCTCTTTGTTTGAACATGGATTGGTTATGACCGCATCAGCAATTGGGGATAATTTGGTTACAAAATCATTTATAAAGATATTGGCCAAGTTAAATCGGAATTTTTTAGTGCAGCGCGGTTTAACCCCGCGTGAAATGCTGGAAAGTTCCAAATTATTGTCTGAATACATTGGTCAGTTGTTGCTTCGAGAGAATCGCTCGGTATGGATTGCCCAGCGAGAAGGCAGAACCAAAGACGGGAATGATGCCACCAATCCGGGGGTTTTAAAAATGCTTGGAATGGGTTCTGACGAACAAGATTTGATGGACTATTTCAAGAAAATTAAAATAGTCCCCGTTTCTATTTCTTATGAATATGACCCAACGGATGCCTTGAAAATGCCCCAGATTTTGGCAGAAGCCAATCAAGAAATCTATATTAAAGATAAAAATGAGGATTTCATTACCCTTATGAGAGGTGTTTTAGGTCCAAAAAGGAGAATTCACATCCATGTTGGGGATATTGTCAATAAGGAAATGGATGCCATTAAAGTTGAATTTGACAATTCCAATAAGCAAATACATGCCTTAGCACAAGTTATAGACGACTCCATTTTGAGTACCTATAGGCTTTGGTCCACTAATTATATTGCCTACGATATCGTGAATCAAACCAATACCTATTCCCACTTGTATTCTGAAAATGAGAAATCGCTTTTTGAACGCAGATTAGAAATGAGAATTGACCACAATAACCCATTAGTATTGCAAAGCTTTTTGGCGATGTATGCCAACCCCGTTGTCAACAAACTGAAATACGAAAATGTCGTCTAAAGTCAAAATACTTCTGATGTATACTGGTGGAACCATTGGTATGAAGAAGAATTTTGAAACGGGATCACTCCAGATTTTTAATTTTAAAAAGTTGTTGCAAAGTGTCCCGGAACTAAAACAACTCGATTGCGCTATTGAAACAATTTCATTCGAAAATCCAATCGATTCGTCTAATATGAATCCTGGGAATTGGTCAGAAATCGCCACAATCATTGAAGATAACTATTCCCGGTTTGATGGATTTGTGGTGCTTCACGGCTCTGATACGATGTCTTATTCCGCATCGGCATTGAGCTTTATGCTCGAAAACTTGTCAAAACCCGTCATTTTTACAGGATCTCAGTTGCCAATAGGGGATTTAAGAACCGATGCCAAAGAAAATCTAATTACGGCTATCCAAATTGCTTCTTTGCAAGAAAAGGGACGACCCCTAATTAATGAAGTCTGTCTTTATTTTGAATACAAATTATATCGGGGAAACAGAACCACAAAGATAAATGCAGAACATTTCAATGCCTTTATTTCTCCAAACTATTCTACTTTAATAGAATCTGGGGTGCATTTAAAAATAAATCCTGAATTGTTTCTGCCAAAGGCAAGAGTAAAAAAATTAAGAATCCATAAGAATTTGGATCGCCATGTCGTCATTGTAAAAATGTTTCCAGGGATAAGTGAAACCGTTTTGGAAGCTATTTTTGCCATTCCACAACTCAAAGGGATTGTATTAGAAACGTATGGCGCAGGAAATGCACCAACGGAGGATTGGTTTTTGTCCTTGTTAAAAAAAGCCATTGCAAACGGATTGCACATTGTCAATGTCACACAATGTTCGGGTGGAAGCGTCAGAATGGGTCAATACGAAACGAGCATTTCGATGAAGGAAATAGGAGTAATTTCAGGAAAAGATATCACCACCGAAGCGGCGATTACCAAATTGATGTACTTGTTAGGTCAAAATGTGGCACCGGCTATTTTCAAAACCATTTTCGAAACGTCAATCCGAGGAGAATTATCATAAAAATCGATTTTTAATTTTCTTTAGTCAATTTTTTTCTTGTTCTTTGCATCCTCAAAATACTTAGAGAGGTGGCCGAGTGGCTGAAGGCGCACGCTTGGAAAGCGTGTATAGGGCAACTTATCGAGGGTTCGAATCCCTTCCTCTCTGCAAAATAAATTTTCATAAACTAATTAAAGGCAACCGAAAGGTTGCTTTTTTTTGTATTTTTATCCTTCAAAAATCAGGTATGCGGTTATTTCTTAAAATGCTTCTTTTGATGCTTACGGTTCATGGGTTTTCACAAGAAATGAATCCCGATTTGTCTCCAATAAAAATAGATTCGCTTTATAGAGAAGATCAATTCTATTTTGGGTTTACCTTTAATACCCTACAAAAAAAACCCGCAGGCTTAATTCAAGATAAATTTTCATCAGGATTTGCTGTAGGATTTCTTAGGGACATGCCTTTCAATAAAAAGAGATCTTTGGCAGTAGCTGCTGGAATGGGGTTTTCTTTTAATACCTACAATCAAAATCTTAAAATCTCAAACGATAGCCCAACAAATAGGTACGAAATTATTCCTACCGAGAGCTATAGTAAAAATCGGTTTACCCAATTATCGGTTGAGGTTCCTATCGAATTGAGATGGAGAACCTCAACTTTTGAGAGTCATAAGTTTTGGCGTATTTATGGGGGGTTTAAATTAGGTTATTTACTATTCGATAAATCCAGTTTCAAAGATACTAATGGTAAAACGGCTGTAACCCACAACGATGATTTTAACAAATTTAGCTATGGCACTTATATTTCAGCGGGCTATAATTCGGTGAATGTGTACGCCTATTATGGATTGAATTCGCTCTTTCAAAAGGCTAAAATCAATGCAACCCTCATTGACATGAATTCGATGAATATTGGTATTATTTTCTACATTCTATAGCCAAAATACAGCAAAAGCAGCTGTGGAATAACTCCTAAAAGAAATCCAATACCTAATTCTTTAGTCGTATGCGCTTTCATCTCTAGTCGGGAATACCCCACAACCCCATTGATCAGGATTAAAAATAGAATCCAATTTATATTCCCGATTTGATGGTGAATGTTTAATCCAACAACAAATACCGTTAAGGCACTAATGGTCATCATGTGAAGGCTAGCTTTTGTTTTAAAGAATAAAAACAGTAGTGCTTGCAAAGCGCTCATTAATCCTCCCAAAAAGAAAAAATGCAATTCAGGATATACTTTCAGCGGAGCGGTTTTTCGCACTAGTAAAATAATCAAAAAACATAAAATAATCAGCGGAATTTTTCGCTGTTTTAAATCGGAAATCATTATGGAATCAACTTTTCCTAATGCACGTAAAATAAAAAACAATCCAATTGGAAGTGCTATCGTGATAATGGCAATTTGAAGAATAACAAAGTATTTTTCTTTGGTCTCAAAATTAGAGTTGTTAAAAAAAAAGTAATACAAGGCGGCGTACACCGGAATGAATATTGGGTGAAATACATAGGAAAAAACCGGAAGGATTTTTTTTAAATTCATAATAAATTCCCTTTAGGGGTTAGGGTATTTTAAATTTTTTTCCTCATCCTTGCCACAGGAATATCCAATTGTTCCCGGTATTTCGCAATCGTTCTTCGGGCAATAGGATAGCCTTTTTCCAAAAGAATTTCGGCCAATTGATCATCTGGAAGAGGTTTACGTTTATCCTCTTCCTGAATGATGTTTTGTAGAATTTTCTTGATTTCAAGCGTCGAAACATCCTCTCCTTGGTCATTTTTCATCGCTTCGGAGAAGAATTCTTTGA
>CAZHVE010000021.1:0-29888 GCA_964535705.1 uncultured Flavobacterium sp. | reverse complement strand
TTGTCTTGGATACTGGCACCACTTATTCTTTTTAACACATCGGAAGTCGATTTATCTGGAGTCCTCTTGATTGATTCCGCAGAGATACCATCCGAAACACTTGCGCTGTTTTTTTGCTGGATCAATAATGATTTTATAGATTCTACTTTTGCTTTTGTTCTTGTAATAACCACTTCTTTTAATTCGTTTTTACTTTCGACTAAAGAGACTGTTAAGTTAGTAGCATCATTTGCTGTTACAACCACTTCCGAAATTATTTTAGTCCTGTAAGAACTAGTAGAAAATTGAACCTCATAGGTACCTACCGGCAGATTGGTAATGATAAAATTACCATCAAAATCAGAGGAGGCATAAAATTTAGTATTACTAACACTAACATCAACCCCTGGCATGGTTTTACCCGTTGCATCATCAATAATAGTTCCTTTTAAAATGGAAGTTTGGGCGAAAATAAAGTGAGAAGTAATAAATAAAGTAAGGGTGTAAAATAATTTCATATTATAATAATTGATTCATAAACTATAAAAGTTATCAGTAAGCAAAATTATACTCTAAAAAGCAAGGGTATGTTAACTTAAGTTTATTAAATCTTAAACTTTTTTACACAAAGACAACCCTAATTTTAAATTAGCCTTTAGGATTGAGGATTGATTCGTCTTTGTTTAAGAGGTATCCTGGGCAAGTTGTAATGAAAATAGAGCCTCATCCAATTAAAAAGCCTTGCATCATAATAATGATAAAGGCTTGATTATAAACAAGTTTTAAAAATATGTTTCTCTGAACTGTCTTTATTTTTTTGTTTCCGCTTTATCTTCCGTTTTTACCGAAGATTTGTAATTGACGTTTAACAATTTGATAATGTCCTTAGTAATGTCATATTTTTCTTCGGCGTATAAAATCGTTGCGGCATCTCCGGTTCCATAAATATAGGAGTAGCCTTTTTCTTTACCGTATGCTTTAATAAATTTTTTCACTTTTACGACCAAACTATCCATTTCGGTGGCGCCTTCTTGTTGTAATTCTTGCGAAAGCGTTTGTTGTGCCTGAGCCAGTTGTTGTTCTCTTCTTTGCAATTCAGCCCCTTTTTGCTGCGCCCAGGCTTGACCCTTTGCTTGTGCCTGACTCTGGAAACTGGCCGCTTCCTGTTTGAAACGATTTATCTCGGTTTCCAGTTGTTTTCCCTTTTCCTGGGCTTTTGCTTTATATTTAGCTTCAAGGTCATTTGCTTCGGTATATTGTTTCATCAAAACAGCCGTGTCAACATAAGCCGTTTTTATTTCCTTTACTTCTGCTGATTTAGTACAAGCAACAAGAGAAATTGTCATTGCGATAAGTACTGCTATTTTTTTACTCATTTTATGTATTTTCTAATTTTTAAGAATTTGCAACAAAAATATAAAAAATTAATATGGATTAATCTATAGAAAGAAAAATGCGCAACTATTTCTTATATTGTTTTTTGTTATGGCAATTAATTATTTCATCAATTATGACTATCGAAACCGGATGCGATAGCTTTTGAATACCGAGCGTTTTGCGAAAAACGTACTGAACATTTCACTTCCATGAGAAAACACGTTTAAACGGACTTAAAATCAATTTTAGTTGTTTCTTATGATATAAATGTGTGAAGAATGTTCAAAACTCTTCCTTGCCTTCCAATTGGACAACAATCCAACGAAAAAAGCTTTGATGAAATTCATTTTCCCGGATTTGTATTTTTCTGAAAGTAGGCTCACATAAAAAGAATCAAATTTCATAGGTAACACTTTTTCCAACTTCATTTTTTCTTTTTCGAAAAGCAATTTTATAGCCGTTTTTGAAAAATGCCAAAAATGAATGGGTACATCATAAGCCGCCCAAAATTTTCCGTACTGTTTTGCGTCGAAGGATTTGAAATTGGGAACGGCAACAATTAATGTTCCTGTTGGTTTCAATAATCGTTTCAATTCTTTTATTTGTTTGTCTAAATCTGGAACGTGTTCTAAAACGTGCCACATCGAAATCACGTCAAAAGAATTATTTTCTAATTCAGTTGTTGATTCTACAAACGAAACTCCTTTATTTATTGCAATTGATTTTGCTTTGGTGCTTGGCTCCACCCCTATTGTTTGCCAACCCTCTTTTTTTGCCACCGCCAGAAAATCTCCAGTTCCGGCGCCGATATCTAGAATTCTACCTTTATTGGGTTGAAGTGAATTTATTAAATGGAGTTTGCTTTTTAGAGCAATGTTTTTTATAAAATGATATAGTTTTTCAAACAAAGAACGTTGGTTGTCAGTATGGGAAATATAATCCTCACTTTCGTAATACTTACCCAAATTATCCAAACTGGGTTGTGGAAACGTGATTAACATATCCAAAGATTCGTCGTGATACAAATCAAAAGTTTCTTTAGAAACAGAATAATCTTTTAGGGTGAGAAAATGTTTTGTATTTGAAATGTCCATTTTTAGTATTCAGTGGTCCGTTTTTAGCACACAGTTTAGAAGTGTTACCAAAGGATTATTTTTAAATTTTTTATCATAGTTTCACGTGGAACAAATTGATTGTAGATTTTAGAGTTCAGATTTCAGATTCCTGGTACAATCAAAAATCGTTAATCTTATATCTGCAATCATAAATCTTACCTTCCCATATAAATCAGCAATACCGAAACGTCGCTTGGAGAAACGCCGCTAATCCGTGAAGCTTGAGAAATCGTTACGGGACGAATCTTGCTTAACTTTTGCTTGGCTTCAATCGACATTGATTTTATCTTGTTGTAATCGAAATTTTCTGGGATTTTCACATCTTCTAAACGGGTCAGTTTATTGGCATTGTTTCTTTCCTTTTCGATATAACCCGAATACTTCACTTGAATTTCGGCTTGTTCCAATATTTCTTGATCCAACTTGTTTTCTGCAACATAAGCGGCCACTTTTTCGAATTGAAGAATGTCTTCCAAATCAATTTGCGGACGAGAAAAGACTTTAAACATTTTGTCCCCTTGTGTAATTAAAGCAGTATCTTTTGATTGCAAAATTGGGTTTGCTTCAGCCATAGTGACACTCGTTTCTTTGAAGAAAGCAACCATTTTTTCGGATTCATTCAATTTGTGTTCCATTCGACGCAAACGCGCTTTAGAAGCCAGTCCAATTTCATAAGACATTGGGGTCAGTCTAAAATCAGCATTATCTTGACGCAATAAGGTTCTGAATTCTGCTCGAGAAGTAAACATTCTATAGGGTTCTTCGGTGCCTTTGGTAATTAAATCGTCAATTAAAACGCCGATGTACGCTTCGTCTCTTTTTAGAATAAGCGGTGCTTTTTCTTGAACCTTTAAGGCTGCGTTAATTCCTGCCATCAATCCTTGAGAAGCCGCTTCTTCATATCCTGTAGTTCCGTTTATTTGTCCGGCGAAATACAATCCCTCCACTAACTTCGTTTCTAAAGTGTGTTTCAATTGCGTAGGCGGAAAATAATCATATTCAATAGCGTATCCGGGACGGAAAAACTTCACGTTTTCAAAACCTACTACAGAACGCAATGCTTTGAATTGAATGTCTTCGGGGAGTGATGTAGAAAAGCCATTTACATAAACCTCACAGGTGTTCCAGCCTTCTGGCTCTATAAACAACTGGTGTCTTTCTTTGTCGGCAAAACGATTAATCTTGTCTTCTATAGACGGGCAATACCGAGGTCCAAGCGATTGAATTCTTCCGTTAAACATTGGCGAACGATCAAAACCCTCCCTCAAAATATCATGAACATCAAGAGAAGTATACGTCATGTGACACGATTTTTGCTGAATCAAGGGAGATGTTACATCCGAATAAGAAAATTTATCTGGTTTAGCATCTCCTTTTTCTTCGTTCATTTTAGAATAATCCAAAGAGCGACCATCCACTCGCGGAGGTGTTCCCGTCTTCATTCTTCCCGACTGAAAACCTGCGATCACTAAATCTTCGGTGATTCCGTATGCAGCACTTTCGCCTGCTCTTCCTCCTCCGAATTGCTTTTCACCAATGTGAATCAATCCATTCAGGAAAGTTCCATTAGTTAACACAACCGATTTAGCTTTTATTTCGATTCCTAGCGAAGTTCTTACGCCTGTAATTCTTCCGTTTTCAATAAGTAATCCTTTCACCATTTCTTGGTAAAAATCAAGATTAGGCGTTCCTTCCAACATCAATCTCCATTCTTCTGAAAATCGCATTCGGTCGCTTTGAACTCTTGGAGACCACATTGCGGGCCCTTTGGATTTGTTCAACATCTTAAATTGAATCGCCGTTCTGTCAGAAACTATTCCGGAATACCCTCCAAGCGCGTCAATCTCACGAACAATTTGGCCTTTTGCAATTCCCCCCATAGCGGGATTACAAGACATTTGCGCAATGTTTTGCAAACTCATGGTAACCAACAGGGTTGGAGAGCCCAAATTAGCAGCAGCAGCAGCGGCCTCACAACCCGCGTGACCTGCTCCAACGACAATCACATCATACTCTTCTAGAAACATCTTTAATTAGTGATTTGGGATTTATGATTCGGGATTGTTGTGTTGAATCACAAATCTGTTTTATTGTTCCACGTGAAACATAGCTATTTTTTCGTCTTCTTTACTTCTCATAAGGAGCTCGTCATTTTCTGATTTATCTTTGAAGCCGCAATAATGCAAAAGGCCGTGAACTAAAACACGCTTCAATTCGTCATCAAAAGAAACCTTGAAATCTACCGCATTGTCTTTCACTCTTTCTACAGAAATAAAAATGTCTCCGTGTAATTCGTTTCCAACACTGTAATCAAAACTAATAATATCTGTCAAAGTGTCGTGGCCAAGATGTTCTAAGTTTATTTTGTGTAAGTAGTCATCGTCGCAAAAGATGTAGTTAATATCTCCTTCTTTCTTGTTTTCGGAAGCGATTACTTCGGAAATCCAATTAGATGTTGCAGCTTCGTTATCGAGGATAAAATCGGTTTCGTAATTAAAATTGATCATTTTGTGTTGAAATATTCTTGAACTTTTTGATTAAAATTGGTCCGCAAAGGTAAGGATTGTCTATTTAATATTTCAATACTGTTCAAATAATCCAATAACGCAGATGGCAGGGGCTTTGTCTGGTTAGAAAACTCCTTTTTATTAGTTTGTGATTGACGTTTGTTTTCTTGTCCTTGTTGCTGTAATGCTGTGTTCAGTTTTAACAATTCTTGCTTCACATTCAATATCTTTTGTAGCGTTTCATTCTTAAATCCTTTGTTTAACAATTGCTTTTCTATTTGCTTCATTTGATCCAAAGCATTCTGACCGTTGCCTCCTAATCCTTTTTTATCTAATTCGTTTTGTAAGGCTTCGCGGAGTTGCTTCTGCTCTTTGTATATTTCCATTATAGCTTTGGCATCTCCTTCTCCATCTTCCCCGTTTTCTCCATTCTCTCCATTCTCTCCTTTTTGACCATCGGCTCCTGTTTTTCCGGGTTCTTTTCCTTTCTTACCCTCTTTCCCTTCGCCGGGTTTTTGACCTTTCTTAATGCCGTTTTTCATCTTTTCTCCCAAGCCATCTTGTTTTTTTATAATGTCAGGCAATTGCATTCCTTCTCCTTCACCAGGTTTTGGTTTTCCGGCCCCCATACTAGACATTGACATTTGCATATTGTTGAGGATTTCGGTTAAAAAATCTGCTAGTTTATTGGCTGAGGAAATAGTATATTGTTGATGCGAAACTCCTTTTGTGATTTGGGCATCGGCCAATGTTTCCAAAGATTTATCCATATTATAAAGTGCATTGCCTATTTCTTTGGTTATGTTTTCTCCAATTTTTGGGTTCCGCAAAGACATGGCAAACAAGCTGTCGTCAATGTGTTTGAATTGGAGTTTTAAATCTTGTTGGTTTTTTAAATTCTTATTAAAAGTTGGAGATCCAATGCTTACTCTTTTAAACTTAGCCATAAGATCTTCCTGTGTAAAAGAAAACGCGAGTAAGTTGTCCAGGATCTGGCGTAACATGGCAACATCTTCTTCTAATTGCTCCATTTCGCCTTGCTCCATTCCCTGCTCCATTTTTTGGGACATTTGGTTCATTTTCTTGGCCGCACTTTTTTGTTTCGGCTTCGCTTTTTCTTTGTTGCTTTTTTGCAATTCATCCGAAGCCTTTTTTAAGTCCTCATCGATACTTTTTTCTTGTTCTTTGTCTGTAGAAATATCCAAAGGCTTTTTGAGTTCCTTATTTTCTTTCTCCAAATCTTTTAAATCTTCTTGTATCTTGTCAAACTCTTTATTAATTTCTTCTTGCTTTTCGATGTTATTTTCCTTTTCCTTATTCGATAAATCTTCTTGTTTTTTAGAAAGTTTATCCAATTTGTCTTTTAATTGTTCTGCTTTTTTCTGAACGTAATATTTCTTGGTCAATTCCACTAACTGTTCTAAACTTCTAGTCTGGTTTTTTGCATTTTTCTTGAATTGGTCCATTTTGTCCATCAAGTCTTCTTGCTTAATTTTATCATTCAATTCTTTTAATTCATCTAGCAATTTTTTGTTTTTTTCTAAATCCTTGTCTATATTCTCCAATCTTTTTTGCAGTTCCTCTTTGAATTCATCATTTTTATCTATTTTAGATTTGTCAAGATTATCTTTCATTTTTTCGGCAAATTCTTTCATCATTTTATCTTGTTGATTTTGACGCTTAATGAAATCATTGATTTTTTGTTGGTCTTTAAATTCAAGATTTTCTTTTTCCTTTCCTGATTTTTGCAATTTATCCAGTTCCGAAATTTGCTTGTCTTGATTTTTTAATGATTTTTCTAAACTATTAATATTGTCATTTTGCTGCTGTAAATCTTGGTCTTCTTTTTCTTCATCAGTTAGAATGCGATTAGAAAAAACAGAAGATTTAGTGCTTTTAAAATTATGAATAGCATCGTTGTCAAAAACCTCAAAATAATATTCGTATGATATGCCCTGCTCCACCGGAAGGGAGCTTGGAAAAGCAAAAATAAACTGATCGTACAAATTTGACTTTATGGCAATTGTTCCACGTCTAAGAGATTCTGGCTTGTTTTTGGGATAATAAACGACCTGCAGTTTTGATAGTCCATAATCATCCGAAATTTGACCCAAAACATAGTTTTTGTCGACTTTTAAACTATCGGGGGCATTGTTTACATTGATGTTGGGGAACTGGTCTTTAATCACAGAAATCTGATAATTCAATTTCTCGTAGTTTTTTACTTTAGCATTCGAAGTAAGAATTTGATATACTGTGTTTTGCGAAATATATTTAGACAACGTAAAGTCATTTTCTGTCTTTGAAAAAGGAAAATTAGACTTTAAATCCGTCCAATTTATGTTTTGAGTACCTTGAGTATTGATTTTCCAAGTGACACGGGTTCCTTCGGGAAGAATCGCATTTCCATTACCTTTTATAATTTCAGGCTTTTTGTTCAGGTATGCGGGGAAATTCAAGAGCATTTCAAAATCAGCTATCGAAGGGACCGTAATTACATTCAACTTATACTCTGGTGAGGAAACTGAATTGGCTTTCACTTGAAACAAAACGTTGGAAATTGGTTTTTCAATTTTAAATCGAAATTCACCCGCTTTAGTCGTTTCCATAAAATAACTTTCATCACCAATGAAAATCATGGCATTTTCGGGAACAATTTTTCCTTCCGTTTTTATCCGAATAATGAAATCCTTATTTTGTTCGGTTTGTAAATTAGAATTCAAAACCACAAATTGAAATGGTGCTGGCGGCAAAAACTGATCTTGAAAATGCACCACCCTATTCAAACTTTGAGAAAGTATTTTGCTATTTCCTGAGATATAAAAAAAAACAAAAAACAAAATTGGAAGTAGTGCCAAAGGCAAATATTTTCGATTGGTTTTGAAATTAATAGCGTTTCCAAAAGGAACCAACTGGAGAGAATTTGCCTTTTGTTCAATGGAAGCCAATAACAATTCGGATTGATGTTCGTCATTCGACAATTGGAGGAAATTCGTCAGTTTGTCATTTACTTCCGTGAAGTGATTCCCAATGATAGCAGAAGCGTCTTTGTAGTCAATTCCTTTTTGGAATTTGAATAATTTGAATATTGGAAAAAAGATAAAACGCACCAAAAGGAAAATTTCAACTAAAATAAAAGTCCAAAATAAGATTGTTCTCCCCATTGGCTTGAGCCAAAGAAAATATTCGACGAAAAGTGTGAACAAGAAATAGAATAACCCCAAACCGATGAAAAAAATCACTCCACGGATCAATTCGTTGGTATAAAACTTCTTGATGAAAAGTTCCAGCTTTTGATAAATAAAACTTGATTGTTCCAAAATTATAACTTGTTTTTATAACCGATAAAAGTAACCATTTTTAAATTCTATCCATGTTAAAAATTAATTAAAGGAAAATAAATGATGAATTGTCTAAAAACTTCCGACTTCTAACTTCTGACTTCTAACTTCTAATTATCTTTGCAGCACACTTCGACAAGCTCAGTGTTAAACCAAATTAAAAATACAATCAGAAATGCCTAAGCCAGTTCGGGTGCGTTTTGCGCCAAGTCCAACAGGACCTTTACATATTGGGGGAGTTCGCACTGCCCTTTTCAATTATTTGTTTGCCAAAAAAAACAACGGTGTTTTCTTTCTTCGAATTGAAGATACCGACCAAAACCGTTTTGTTCCCGGCGCTGAAGCATATATTATGGAATGCTTGGAGTGGTTAGGAATTGCTCCGGATGAAACCATTGGAAAAAACGAAAAATTTGGTCCCTACAAACAATCCGAAAGAAAGCATTTATACAAACAATATGCCGATGAATTAATAAATTCAGGAAATGCCTATTATGCTTTTGACACTGCCGAAGCATTGGATTTTAAAAGAAAACAACACGAAGAAGAAGGAAAAACATTTATTTACAACCATCACAATCGAGAAAAATTAGATACTTCATTGGTGATTTCCAATGAGGAAACGACTAAAAGAATTGCTGCTGGCGAAGACTTTGTCATTCGTTTTAAAACACCGGTTGATGAAACTTTGCACTTGCAAGACCTCATTCGAGGTGAAGTGAAGTTTGAAACTAATCTTCTTGATGACAAAGTTTTGTTCAAAAGCGATGGAATGCCAACGTACCATTTGGCCAATATTGTGGATGATCATTTGATGGAAACTTCGCACGTGATTCGCGGTGAAGAATGGTTGCCGTCCATGCCATTACATATATTACTTTATCGAGCGTTTGGATGGGAAGCACCGGAATTTGCGCATTTGCCTTTGATTTTGAAACCTATTGGAAACGGAAAATTATCCAAACGGGATGGTGATAAATTGGGCTTTCCGGTATTTCCGCTAGATTGGACTGACCCGATTTCAGGAGAAAAATCTTTTGGTTATAGAGAAAAAGGATTTTTTCCCGATGCAGTAATCAACTTTTTGGCCTTACTAGGCTGGAATGATGGAACCGACAAGGAATTATTCTCTTTGGAAGAATTAGAAAATGCTTTCGATTTAAGCAGGGTTCACAAGGCTGGAGCTAAATTTGATCCAGAAAAAAACAAATGGTTCAACCATCAATATTTAGTGAAACAAAACGATGCTGATTTGGAAAAAAGCTTTCGAAAAATAATTTTAGAAAAAACAAAAGATTCCTTCACTTCGTTCGGAATGACAAAGTTGACAAAAATAGTTTCGCTAATAAAAGAAAGAGCTGACTTCGTTTCAGAATTTTGGGATTTATCTGATTACTTTTTTGTTGCTCCAACATCTTATGATGAGAAAGCATCAAAAAATTGGAAAGAGGACAGCCCCGGACTAATGCAAGAATTGATATCGGTTCTTGGAGAAATAACCAATTTTACTTCCACAAATATCGAAAGCACCGTGAAAGATTGGATGACAAAAAATGAAATTGGAATGGGAAAAGTGATGCAACCGTTTCGTTTGAGTTTGGTTGGTGCTTTAAAAGGGCCCCATTTATTTGACATTGTGGAGTTAATTGGGAAAGAAGAAACGATTAAAAGGATTGAAAAAGCGATTGATTCTCTTTAAAATGATTAGTTAATTTGGAACACCTAGGCTTTTAAAAATGGAATCTTTTTAGTTTTATAAATAAATAATCAAGTTGCCGTTTAAAACACCGGCATTTCCTTTAAAATTAACCGACTCATTTTTGCTGTTCAAATTTCCAAGCATATTATTAATGCCGTATTGATATGAAATATTTAATCGAACATGCCTAAAACCTGCCGTTATTCCTGCTGCAGGATAAAAATTAAATCTTGAAATATCAACAATTTCTTTGGCGTATATTCTTGAGGTTGTTCCAAAAAGTTCAAGATTTTCATTGGAATAATCCGTTTTAAGTTTTCCGTTCACTTGAACAATCGGTCCAAATTCAATACTCAAATTATTCTCAACAACTTTATAGCTAAGCATCATTGCTATTTGGGCAGAAGATAACTTATAATTAACGTCTTCTGTTATAAAACCACTCTTTGCGGCAACCGAAAAATTGTTTTCGCTAAACTGCATCGCATAAACCATATCCCATTTATTATAAAAATTTCCGCGCATAGAAAGTCCTACGTTCCATCCGATCCCAGATTTGGTTTGAAAATTCTTAGTGTTCAAAGAAAATTGGTTTACACCCAAAGTGATTCCTATTCTATTAGAATCCCTGTATTCGTATTGAGCAAAAACTACCATTGAAATTAAAACGAAAGCAATTGTAAAAAGTATCTTTTTCATAAAATTTAGCGTAAACAATGGCAAACCTAAAGTTTTTTTGTAATTTAACCGTGCTTTTTAACCTAAATTAAACTCCACATGGACATTTCATTGATTATTTTTCTTGTATTTGGCTTATTTATTTTTCTTTCCTCGTTTTTTACGGTAAAGCAACAATCTTCTGTTGTTATAGAACGTTTTGGCAAATTCTTGAGCGTGAGAAATTCTGGATTACAACTCAAAATTCCATTAATTGACCGAATTGCGGGTCGTGTCAATCTTAAAATTCAGCAATTAGACGTTATTATCGAAACCAAAACTAAAGACAACGTCTTTGTAAAAATGAAGGTTTCGGTTCAGTTTAAAGTGATTCAGGACAAAGTTTATGATGCTTTTTACAAACTTGAATATCCTCATGACCAAATCACGGCCTATGTTTTTGACGTTGTTCGAGCCGAAGTTCCAAAACTAAAACTAGATGATGTTTTCGAAAGAAAAGATGATATTGCTATCGCCGTGAAACGCGAACTGAATGAAGCGATGACTACGTATGGCTATGATATTATCAATACGCTCGTGACTGATATCGACCCCGATATTCAAGTAAAAAACGCCATGAATAGGATCAATGCTGCCGACAGGGAAAAAACAGCCGCCGAATTTGAAGGCGAAAGCACCAGAATTAGAATCGTTGCCAAAGCGAAAGCGGAAGCCGAAAGCAAGCGTTTGCAAGGTCAAGGAATTGCCGACCAAAGACGTGAAATTGCTCGTGGATTAGTAGAAAGTGTAGAAGTTTTAAACAGTGTGGGGATTAATTCACAAGAAGCATCCGCCTTGATTGTAGTAACGCAACATTATGATACTCTTCAAGCCATTGGCGCGGACGCTAATTCAAATTTGATTTTATTGCCCAATTCTCCACAGGCAGGGAGCGATATGTTAAACAATATGGTGGCCTCTTTCACCGCTTCGAACCAAATGGGGGAATTGATGAAAAAAACGAATAAGAAATTGAAGCCAAAAACCGATCATCATTCATCGGGTCATCAGACTCCTCAAACCCCGGAAGAAGGGGTTTAGTTTTGATGTATTACATAAAAAAAGAGGCTTAATTGCCTCTTTTTCTTTTTGAAAACCAATCAATTAAAATTGGAATTATGGTACTAAGAATCACTTCATATGTTTTAGAAAGTATCGATTTATAGGACCCAATGATTTGCCCAATAATATTTTGTGGAGTGATATCCTCTTTGATTTTTTGAATATTCCAAATCAACTTTTGAAAACTGATTTCTTTCTCCAGTTTTAAAATTTTTAATTCTATTTCTATTTCGTCGAAAGAAGAGTATTTTTTGATGTCCATGATTTAGTCATTAAAAAAGATTTCTGAAAATTTCTCCAAAAGGGGTCCTTCAACAATTTTATCTTTAGCTAAAAATAATAGTCCTGTTGCAACTAAATAAATTCCGCCAACAATTAAAAATCCAAATGCGTAATTATTAAAATATTGACCAATTGCAAATGCACCTGCAATCGAACAAAACAACAAAATCATTAGAAAACACAAAAAAAACAAACCCATTTTTACAATCATTGTCACAGACTTCATTGCCATTTTGAAACTTTTTAATTTGTAGTAGGCAACTGTATTTTCAATATAAGCTTGCGCTTGTTCCTGAATGTTTTCTGAGTGTTCTTTTAGTTCTTCAAAAGCCATAATTAAAATTGTTTTAATTTAATTTTTTGATGCAGCGACTTTTTCCTTTTGAAGCTTTGCGTTTTGTTCTTTTAATTCAGTTAATTTTTTTTCCAAAAAAGAAATTACATCTTCTGTCTTATGACTCATATTAGAAATTAAATCTTCGTAACTTTCTTCTAAATTCTGTTTGGATCCCACAAACTTATTTCTCAATTGATGCGTCACATCTTCAAACTTATGTTTTAAATTATCTTTAGCATCATCAAAACCGTCTTTGATTTTTTCTCTAGTTTTTGAACCTTTTTCGGGAGCAAATAAAATTCCCACACCTGCTCCAATTGCCGCACCTAATAAAAGTGCCAATACTGAATTTCCTGTGTTATTTGACATTGTTTCTAGAATTAAAATTAATAATCTATTAAAGTTACAAACTTTGTTAAAGACTCAATGTTAATGAGGTGTTAAAGTGAATTTAAATCCTCAAAATTCCAAATCAAGCCAGTTGTTCTTATATTTATTCAGAGACCTCGATAATGTTGTAATACACAAAAAAATGTCTTAAAACCGATTTATGGGTGTCGTTTTCAATTGACAAACCTTATAAAAAATAAGATTTTTTAAGTATTTACATTGCTAAAAAAGCGCCTTGTTAAAGCGCTTTTCATTGTTACTATATACGATTTTGAAATTGGTAGATTATGGAGTGTTTAATAGCTCCAAAACCTTTTCGTTTTTTTCGGTATTCCTCAATTCTGAAAGTTGGATTTTGAAATTGTCGAAATGATGCGAATCCTTGGTTAGATTTTGAATAGCAAAAAACCTAACGGAGGGCAATTGACTTTTTAATGACATGGAATATAATTTAAGCAATGAATCCGATTCAATATCTTTAAATTGAATTTTATTGGAATTCTGTAAAATCAAATTTGAAAACAACAATGAATTATTATCGTTTTTAATGTTTTTGATAATTGTTTGTGTAACCAAACTGTAATTGTCAATACTTTTTATATTGTCAATTATAATTTTTAGAATTAAATCGGCATGAGTTGCGTCTTTTTCCTTTACATATTTATTGATTTCTTTCTGTGTATTCATCAATAAATTTTCCTCTTTTTTTCCTTTTTCTTCCCAGGCATCTTTTAGTCCAACGGTTTTGTTAAATACTAATTTTGAAATTATAGAATCCTTGTCTACGTTGAAATAACCCAAACGTTGAAATTGGAATTTATCCCCCGCTTTTACGGTTGCCAAACTTGGTTCCACAAAACCTCTGGAAATTTGCAACGAATTAGGATTCATAAAATCTAAGAAGTTTTTTTCTTTGTGACTGTCTGGCGCCTCATCAATAAACAAACGATCATACAAACGAATTTCAGCTTCTAAAGCATGTTTGATGGAAACCCAATGTAGGGTTCCAGCCACTTTCCTTTGACTCGCCTCCGTCCCGCTTCCGCTTCTGGAATCTTCGTCGTAAGTAACGTGAATTTCGGTTATATTTCCCACTTCATCCTTTACAACGCTTTCGCCTTTGATGATGTAGGCGTTTTTTAAACGCACTTCTGTTCCAATTGACAAACGGAAAAACTTGGATGGAGCTTCTTCCAAGAAGTCTTCTCTCTCGATGTATAACTCTTTAGAAAACGGTACTTTTCTATATCCTGCGCTTTCGTCTTCCTGATTGTTTTCAGCATCCAAAAACTCCTCATTTCCTTCATGATAATTGGTAATTATCACTTTTATTGGATCCAAAACCGCCATAACTCTTGGTGCCGTTTTGTTTAGATCTTCTCGCAAACAAAACTCCAAAAGGGAAACATCAATCACGTTTTCACGTTTGGCAACACCAATGATGTCACAAAATTTCCGAATGGAATTTGCCGTATACCCTCTTCGTCGCAAACCTGAAATGGTTGGCATCCTAGGATCGTCCCAGCCGTTTACGCTATTTTCCTGAACCAATTGCAACAGTTTTCGCTTGCTCATTACGGTGTAATTCAAGTTAAAACGCGCAAACTCATACTGATTGGGTCTTACTTTTGTATCATCATAAATTTGGTCTAAAAACCAATTGTATAATTCTCTGTGCATAACAAATTCCAGAGTACAAATAGAATGTGAAATTTGCTCGATATAATCACTTTCACCATGAGCGAAATCATACATAGGATAGATTTTCCAATCGTTTCCCGTTCTGTGATGATGACGGTGCAAAATTCGATACATCAATGGATCACGCATCAACATATTAGTGGATCCCATATCAATTTTGGCACGCAAAACATGGCTTCCGTCCGGAAAATCACCGTTTTTCATTGATTGAAACAAGATCAAATTTTCTTCAATAGATCTATTTCTATAAGGGCCATCAACACCCGGTTGCGTTGGCGTTCCTTTTTGGGTAGCCATATCCTCAGAAGACTGGCTGTCAACATAGGCTTTTCCGTTCTTTATCATCAAAACCGCCCAATCGTATAACTGTTGGAAATAGTCAGAAGCATAATGTTCTTGTGCCCATTCGAAACCCAACCAATGCAAATCTTCTTTGATAGCATCAACATATTCTTGTTCCTCTTTGGCAGGATTAGTATCGTCAAAACGTAGATTAACTGGCGCATTGTATCGCAAGCCTAAACCGAAATTTAAGCAAATGGATTTGGCGTGGCCAATGTGTAAATAACCATTAGGTTCTGGGGGAAAACGAAACCGTAATTTACCTTGTGAAAAACCGCTTTCCAAACTGTCTTCGATGATTTGTTCTATAAAATGAAGTGATTTCTCTTCGGTTGACATAATTTTTATTTTGAATGGCAAAGATAAAAATTTAGATGATAGATAATAGACTTGGAGATAATAGAGTTTGAATTAAATTTATTAGTATTTTTGTATAAATGTTAAACGTTATGAGACAATTAACCGTTACTATTCCCGACGATTTTTACGAAACTTTTATTAGTTTTTTCAAGTACATTCCAGACGTTTCCATAAATGACAACATGGTGAATGAGGTTCCGTTATGGCAACAAGAAATGGTTTTAGAACGTATGAAAAAAGCTAAACCAGAGGATTATATTGATGCTGATGTGGCTTTGAAAGATTTAAAAAAAAAATATGGTTTTTAAAGTTATAATACTAAAAAGAGCCAATTTAGAAATTGAAGAAGCTGTATTTTATTATGAAAACACACAAAAGGGTTTGGGTAAAAAATTTCTTTTAGATTATGAAAACCATTTAAAAACACTTTATAAAATGCCTTTTTTTGTTGAAAAATACAATATTGTTCGCACTTTGCCATTAAAAAAATTCCCTTATATAATCCATTTTACAGTTGACGAAGAAGAAAAAACAGTCTTTATACAAGCCGTAACCTCTAATTACCAAGATCCTAACACCACAAGACTAAAATTATAGAAATGGGCATTATAAAACTAAAAAACATCAGAACCTTTTCCTATCACGGCTGTTTATTGGAAGAAGGAAAAATTGGCTCCGATTATTCGGTTGATTTAGAAGTGAAAACAAATCTGAAAAAATCTTCTGTTTCGGATGATTTGAAAGACACGGTGGATTATGTGCTTTTGAACCACATTGTTGTTGAGGAAATGGCCATTCGATCTCATTTGTTAGAACACGTGGTGCATAGAATCATAAGCCGAATTTTCAAGGAAGTACCGACTGTTTCTGCCATAAAATTGGCGGTTTCAAAATTGAATCCTCCTATTGGTGGTGACGTTGAAGCGGTTACCATTGAAATGGAAGAATCTAGAAATTAAGATTTTAGAGGGCAGATCTTAGATTTCAGATTAGAGAATTCAGTAACCAAAACTTTTTGCCTTATGCCTTTTGCCTAATAACTTTTTTAGTATATTTGCACACCAATAAATAATTGGCGTCGTGGCCGAGCGGCTAGGCTGGGCTCTGCAAAAGCTCCTACTCCGGTTCGAATCCGGACGATGCCTCAAGAAGAGATACAGAAATGTGTCTCTTTTTTTTATGTTAGAAAGACTTTCTACTTATCAATCCTTTCCAAAACATCCTTCAACTTTTCTTTTTCTTTCGGGAACCAGCCTTGGGTTATTAAAACAAATCCAAAAATCATCAACACAATACTGATTCCTTTCTTGATTTTAAGGATGTTTGTGGGCGTCATCTTCGATTTTAACTGTTTCGCCAATACTATTTTGACACTATCCACCAGTAAATAAGTTATAATTACTGTTATGAAAAAAGTAAGCATTCTAGATATTTGCATTTCCAGCTTTGGTCCAACCGAAATAATTATGGCTAGCCAAAATCCCAAAACTGCAATGTTTATAATGTTTAAAAAAAATCCTTTTATAAATAAACCCAGATAGTCCTTTCTAATGATTTCGTTGTCTATTTTATGGGTATCCACTTTTTTTTCTTTATGTAATCCTATATATGAAATAACGCCATAAGCCAACATTACGATTCCCCCAAACATAAAAAGGGCGGAATTGTCTTTAATACTTGTTATTAATCTATAACTACCGAGATAAGCTATGGTGATAAAAATTATATCCGCCAAGACAACACCTAAATCAAAGGTCAAGGCTGCCCTAAATCCTTTTACAATACTAGTTTCAAGTAATATAAAAAAAACAGGGCCAATCATAAAACTTAAAAAAATTCCCCAAGGAATTCCGGATAAAATGTCGTTTATCATTTTTACTTTATTCTAAATTTAAACATTTCTTCTCATAAAATTAAAATCCAATTGTTTTTTCACCAAATCGGCATTTTTAACCTTAACGTAAATTTCGTCACCCAATTGCAACAAAGCCTTTGTAGTGGCTCCAACAAGAGCGTATTGTTTTTCGTCAAAAGTATAATAATCGTCTTTAATTTCGCGTATTCTCACCATTCCTTCACATTTATTTTCGATAATTTCAACGAAAATTCCCCATTCGGTAACGCCAGAAATTACACCTAAAAATTCTTGATCATTATGGTTCTGCATGTATTTTACCTGCATGTATTTGATCGAATCACGTTCGGCATTCGTCGCTAAACCTTCCATTGTAGAAGAATGCAAACATTTTGCTTCGTACTTTTCTTCATCCACTGATTTTCCTCCATCTAGATAAAACTGCAATAATCGATGCACCATGACATCAGGATAACGACGTATTGGAGATGTAAAATGACTATAATAGTCGAAAGCCAATCCATAATGTCCAATATTATCCGTCGAATATTTAGCTTTACTCATTGTTCTAATAGCCAGAGTATCTATTAAATTTTGCTCTTTTTTACCCGAGACTTCATTTAATAAAGCGTTCAACGATTTTGAAATATCCCCTTTATTTCTAAAGTCTATTTTATAACCAAATTTAGAAATTACGGTTTGCATTGCAATTAACTTATCTTCATTGGGTTCATCGTGAATACGATAGATAAATGTTTTCTTTTGTTTTCCAATGTATTCAGCAACCTTTTTATTCGCTAAAAGCATAAATTCTTCAATCAAATGATTCGCATCTTTTGATATTTTAAAATAAACTCCTTCCGGTTCACCCTCGTTGTCTAAGTTAAATTTTACTTCCACTTTATCAAAAGAAATAGCGCCATTATTCATTCGATCTCTTCTGAAAATCTTGGCTAATTGGTCTAGTTTTAACGTAGCGTATACAATTTCCTCCGAAACTTTGTAGGATTTTCCAGTAATAGAAATTTCCTCGGGTATTACATCTCCTTTAGTTTCTAAAATATGTTGTGTTTCTTCGTAAGAAAAACGTTGGTCAGAAAAAATAACAGTTCTACCAAACCATTGGTTCACAACTTGTGTTTTTTCGGTAATTTCAAATATGGCTGAAAAGGTATATTTTTCCTCTCTTGGTCTTAAGGAACACGCAAAATTAGATAAAACTTCAGGTAACATTGGCACTACTCTATCGACTAAATATACAGAAGTAGCTCGTTGATAGGCTTCATCATCTAGGATGGTTCCTTCTTGGAGATAATGCGACACATCTGCAATATGAATACCTATTTCATAATTGCCATTTTCTAATTTTTTGAAAGACAAAGCATCGTCAAAATCTTTGGCATCTTTTGGATCAATGGTAAAAGTCAATGTATCGCGCATATCACGACGATTTGCTATTTCACCTTCGTTGATGGTTGTATCTATTTTCTGCGCATAAACTTCAACTTCTACCGGAAATTCTGCCGGTAAA
Organism: uncultured Flavobacterium sp.; assembly: GCA_964535705.1. Classification (GTDB taxonomy): domain Bacteria; phylum Bacteroidota; class Bacteroidia; order Flavobacteriales; family Flavobacteriaceae; genus Flavobacterium. The sequence goes on along the minus strand of CAZHVE010000021.1, from coordinate 11,293 downwards.
CCATATTCTGCTAAAATTGCGTGAATTTCTGTATCGTGCTCTCCTGGTTTTCCAAGCACTTTTATTACAGCTCCAAAAGGACTATCGGCTCTTTTTGGCCAATCTTCGATATGAACCAGTACTACATCTCCCTGTTCGGCTTCTCCTAATTTATCTTTCGGAATAAAAATATCGGTATACATTTTTGGATTAGCAGTAGAAACAAAAGCAAAATTCTTTTGGATGTCTATTACACCTACAAAATCTGTCTTTTTTCTTTCTATAACTTCAATAACCTCTCCTTCTGGCCTTCTTCCTTTCCTTCTATTGTAAACATACACTTTTACAGTGTCTTTGTCTAAAGCTCGGTTTAAATTATTGGTTGGAATAAAGACGTCTTCTTCTAATTCCTTACAAACAAAATAAGCTGTTTTTCGGCTCGTCATATCAATAGTTCCTTCGTAATAATCTTGACTTATTGCTTTAACAAAATATTTACCAAGTTCCGTTTCATTTATTTTTTTTTGAGAAGCCAGAATTTTTAAATCCCTAATAATTTCATTTCTACTTTTAGTGTCATCCACTTCTAAAATGGCCGCTATTTGCTTATAATTAAACGCTTTATTGGCATTTTGAGCTAATATTTTTATAATTTTTTCAGAGAAATCTTTTTCTTTTTTTGCCGGCTTTCTTACATTTTTACTCATAAATATTTTCTTAAAGGCCTAAAATTACGAAATAGTATTCAGTGTTCGTATCTATATACCAGTTTAAAAAAATAATAACTTTATAAAAAGCTTGTATTCAACTTATAAATGTAACTTTAGAGAAACGAGTTGTAAGGATATAAACTATTTTTTATTTCAATCTTTTAGGCTAATTGAAAAAATCATTCTAAATTATTTCTAAAGTTGTCAACATCTATTAAAAACAACAAAAAGAAAAAAGAATTTTAATTTAATTTTTAATGGTTATTATATCATGTTAATAGCTAGGATAAGTTTATTTAAAAAATTATGATTTTACAATTTAATGATTTTATACTATTTTATCAACATAGTTATATTGAATTAAACCATTCATTTTAAAGTCATTTTAAAAATTGGTTAACAGCTGTTAATAATTAAAAAAATAGTTTTTTTGTAAATAAGTTATGTTTAATTTTTTGTTCATAAAAGGGTATTTTATAGCTATAACTATTCTATAAATACATCAAACTAAATTTGGTTTTTTCATCTCCGTTTTGGATTACGTTTTTATCCAATACAAATCATAAATAGTTTTAATTTTCTATCTAAACTTGTAAACATTCCATGTTAATTTAACGTTAACTGAGTATCAAGTATTTGTAAAATTCTATTAACATAACTATTTATTTAAAAAATTTCAGGCATTTATCTTACAAATTTTAATTCATAACGAATAGAAAATATTAAAACTAGGAGGGTAATATTTTAATCGAATATAATAAAAAAACAAACAATTCTTTCCTTAAATTTGCTAAATACAATTCAATAAAAACACCATGAAAATATCCATAGGAAACGACCACGCAGGACCAGAGTATAAAAAAGCAATCGTTCAATTTTTAGAATCAAAAGGTCATCAAGTAACTAATTATGGAACGGACACTGCTGAAAGCGTTGATTACCCTGACTTTGGTCACGCTGTTGCTAAAGATGTTTCTGAAGGAAAAGCCGATTTTGGAATTGTAATTTGTGGTTCAGGAAATGGAATTGCAATGACTGTAAATAAATACCCAAAAGTTCGTGCGGGTCTATGTTGGATGAAAGAAATCGCCATCTTAACGCGTCAACACAACAACGCCAATATTATGAGTATTCCTGCGCGCTACACTTCAATTCCACAAGCTGTAGAAATGGTAGATGCTTTCCTGACCACCGAATTCGAAGGCGGAAGACATCAAACACGAGTGGATAAAATTAGTTGTTAATCAACGGAATATTATTTTATAAAATAATGACCAACATACAATTCATCTCCAAAACTGTTGCCACCACCACTGTAAACATTCAAAACACGGTTCAATTATTACAGGAAGATTGTACGATTCCATTTATTTCCAGGTATCGGAAAGATAAAACAGGGAATCTCGACGAGGTTCAAGTCGAACAAATTGCTAAACTTCAAAAAGCTTACGAAATCATCGTAAAAAGAAAAGAATCGATTTTAAAATCGATTGAAGAGCAAAAAGCTTTAACTCCCGATTTGGATAAAAAAATCCAACAAAGTTTCGATTTACAGGAATTGGAAGATTTTTATTTACCATTCAAAAAGAAGAAAAAAACACGTGCCGACCTTGCACGTGAAAATGGATTGGAACCGTTGGCCAAAATCATTATAGCTCAAAACAATGAGGATGTCGATTTTATAGCTTCGAAATATTTAAATGAAAATGTGGTTAATGAAGATCTTGCTTTGCAAGGAGCACGAGATATTATTGCCGAATGGATTAACGAAAACATATATGTTCGTAAACAATTGCGAAGACTTTTTCAACGGAAAGCAATCATTACGACCAAGGTGGTAAAAACCAAAAAAGACGATCAAGACGCTCAAAAATTCAATCAATATTTCGATTGGTCAGAACCTTTGACCAAAGCGCCTTCACACCGGTTGTTGGCAATGCTTCGTGCCGAAAATGAAGGTTTTATCAAGTTTAAAGTAGAAGTTGATATCGACGAAGCCTATGATATTATTGACCAGTTGGTTTTAAAAGGTCAAAATACAACCACGTCACACGTACAATTGGCTATCGAAGACAGTTATAAAAGATTGCTGAATCCTGCCATTTCAAACGAAGCCTTGCAAGAAGCAAAAGCCAAGGCTGATGCCAATTCCATTCAAGTTTTCGCCAATAATTTAGGGCAATTATTACTCGCACCCCCTTTAGGTGAAAAACGAATTTTGGCAATTGATCCCGGATTTCGTTCCGGTTGTAAAGTCGTTTGTCTCGACGAAAAAGGAGATTTGCTCTACAATGAAACTATTTATCCTCATGCACCACAGAATGAAACTGCTATGGCGATGAAAAAAATACGTTCGATGGTGAATGCCTATCAAATTGATGCCATTTCCATCGGAAACGGAACGGCTTCTCGTGAAACCGAATTCTTTATCAAGAAAATTGCTTTTGATAAGCCCATCCAAGTTTTTATTGTATCTGAGGCTGGAGCTTCGGTGTATTCCGCTTCGAAAATTGCGAGAGAGGAATTTCCTAATTACGATGTGACGGTTCGAGGGTCGGTTTCTATAGGAAGACGATTGTCTGATCCCCTAGCCGAATTGGTAAAAATTGATCCGAAAGCCATTGGCGTAGGGCAATACCAGCACGATGTAGACCAAAACAAACTGAAAGAAGAACTAGACAATACGGTAATTCGTTGCGTGAATTCTGTAGGAATCAACATTAATACGGCGAGTAAACATTTGTTGAGTTATGTGAGTGGAATAGGGGAGAAGTTGGCAGAAAATATAGTACAATATCGCTCCGAAAACGGTCCTTTTGAAGATCGAAAACAACTCAAAAAAGTGCCAAGATTGGGCGATAAAGCCTATCAACAAGGGGTTGCTTTTATCCGTATTTCGAATGCTAAGAATCCGTTGGACAATTCTGCCGTTCATCCAGAATCCTATGGTATTGTGGAAAAAATGGCCAAAGATTTGAAACTTTCCGTGAATGATTTGATTGCCAACAAAGAAAAGACAGCCTTAATCAAACCAGAAAATTATGTTACACCTGAAATAGGAATATTGGGTTTGAAAGACATCATCAAAGAACTCGAAAAACCAGGATTGGATCCCAGAAAATCAGCCAAAGTTTTCGAATTTGACCCCAATGTAAAAACAATAAAAAATCTTCGAACCGGAATGATTTTACCCGGAATTGTCAACAATATTACCAATTTTGGTTGCTTTGTAGATATTGGTTTGAAAGAAAGTGGTTTGGTTCATATTTCGCAACTCAAAGCCGGCTTTGTGAGCGACGTTAACGAAGTGGTTAAATTACACCAACATGTTGAGGTTAAAATTACTGAAGTTGATGAGGATCGAAAGCGGATACAATTGAGTATGGTTTTAAATTAAAAATCCAAATTCCAAGAACAAAAGTTGTTCGGAATTTGGAATATTTTACCATCGAAATGTAAAGAAATTTATTCTTTCGTTTCTTCTTCTTTTTTGTTAGCAGGTTGGTCGTCCTTAGCGGCGTTTTTAAATTCTTTAACCCCACTACCCAAGCCTTTCATTAATTCTGGAATTTTTTTACCTCCAAAAAGTAATAAGACTATCGCTAAAATAACAAGGATTTCCGTTACACCTAAATTTCCCATGATTAAAATAATTTATTGCCGAAGCAAATTTGTAATTAAACTATAAGCAAAGGTATATAGAAATACTGAACATAAATTAGTATTACGGGAATTATTTAGGTTCAGAAAGGTTAAAATTTCGTAAAATATTTGATTAAATCTATGCCAACAATAAAAAAGACTCATAATTGCATTAATTATTATATTTGTAACATAAACTCGAAACATGTCTGAAAAGAGGCTCGAAAGAAAAAAGCTCCTGAACAAATTATTTTTAAAAAACCGCTTGGTTATTTTAAACGAGGATACTTTTGAAGAAATTTTTTCCTTCAAATTAAACCTAATGAATGTATTTGTGATGGCTTCGCTAGGTGCCATTTTATTGATTTCATTCACTACGGTTATTATTGCTTTTACGCCTTTACGCGAGTTTATACCGGGATATTCTTCTTCTAAATTAAAAAAAGATGCCACAGAATTGGCATTAAAATCAGATTCACTTTCTTCGGCATTAAAGAAAAATGAAGTCTATATACAATCAATCCAAAAAGTCTTGACGGGAGATTTAGAATATGCCAAATTTAATAAAGATTCCATATTGGCCTCAACTGATGAGGCGCCCTCTAAAGTTAACCTATCACCATCAAACGAAGAATTGAAATTGAGAGAACAGGTCGCAAAAGAGGAAGACCGTTATACTATTTCGAAAGCGAAGAGGCAAAAAAGAAAATAAATGTCAATAAAATCAATTGCAGCAAAATTTTTTGCTAAAAAAATCTATCGCAAAACGCAGCTTTGGGCAAAAAACCCAATAGCAACGCAGAAAAAAGTTTTCGAAGATTTAATTCGGCAGGCAAAAAACACCCAATTTGGCATTGACCACCATTTTGACCAAATAAAAACTTTTGAAGACTTTTCAAATAATGTTCCCGTGCGGGATTACGAGGATTTAAAACCCTATATTGACAAAGTGGTTAAAGGCGAGAAGAACATCCTCTGGAAAGGCAAACCGCTTTATTTTGCCAAAACTTCGGGTACCACTTCGGGAGCCAAATACATTCCCCTGACTAAAGAATCGATGCCATTTCACATTGAAGCGGCACGAAACGCTATTCTGCACTATATTCATGAAACTGGGTCAGTTAATTTTGTTGACGGAAAAATGATTTTCCTTCAAGGAAGTCCAATATTGGAAGAAAAAAATGGAATAAAATTAGGAAGGTTGTCGGGAATTGTAGCGCATTTTGTTCCAAAATATTTACAAAAAAACCGGATGCCTTCTTGGAAAACCAATTGTATTGAAGACTGGGAAACCAAGGTGAATGCTATTGTGGAGGAAACCTTTGACCAAAACATGACTGTGATTTCTGGAATTCCATCTTGGGTGCAAATGTATTTTGAAAAATTGCATCAAAAAGGAGGGAAGCCGGCGGGTGAAATTTTCAAAAACTTCAATCTGTTTATTTATGGTGGCGTAAATTATGAGCCCTACCGCTCCAAATTTGAAAAGCTGATCGGTCGAAAAGTAGACAGCATTGAACTATTTCCAGCTTCGGAGGGCTTTTTTGCCTACCAAGATTCTCAAAAGGAAAAAGGAATGTTACTTTTATTAAATTCAGGAATTTTTTATGAATTTATAAAAAGTGATGAATTTTACACGCAAAACCCCAAAAGACTTACCATCGGCGAAGTCGAATTGGATGTCAATTATGTATTGATTATTTCTACCAATGCCGGACTTTGGGCCTATAATATTGGCGATACCGTCCAATTTACAAATTTGAAGCCGTATCGAGTAATAGTGTCGGGCAGAATCAAACACTATATTTCGGCATTTGGCGAACACGTGATTGGCAAAGAAGTGGAGAGTGCTTTGCAGGAAGTCCTAATTGGAACTACTATTCGAATCAACGAATTTACAGTGGCTCCGCACATTACTCCAAAGGAAGGCCTACCCTACCACGAATGGTTCATCGAATTTGATCCCGATGCTTCGGGAGAACCGAAAAACTCGAATGCTTTTGCAGAAGCTTTAGACAATGCTATGCGTAAACAAAACATGTATTATGATGATTTGATTGTGGGAAATGTGTTGAGAAAATTAGTGGTTACCAAAGTGGTTAAAAATGGTTTTCAGGACTATATGAAATCCATAGGAAAATTAGGAGGACAAAACAAAATTCCAAGATTGAGTAATGACAGAAACATTGTTGATTTATTAAAAAGAAAATAAAAACAGTACTTTTGTCGTTACACCTTAAAATTTGTAACGAGAAGCTGTAATAATACCCCAATATTTTAACCAAAACAACTAAAATGAGCACAACCCCATCAAGCATTGAAGATCAGGAGATTGATTTAACTCAAATATCGAAAAAAATTAGAGATTTTTTTCAAGGAATAAAAGCTTCCATTTTCAAAACTATCCGATTTTTTATAAAAAATAGAGTTGTAATTTCCCTATTGTTACTAGTAGGATTTGGTATTGGAATTTATTTGGACACCAAAATAAAAACCTACGACCATCAAATTATTGTTACTCCCAATTTCGGAAGTACGGATTATTTGTATTCAAAAATTGATTTGATAGAATCTAAAATTAAACAGAGGGATACCGTTTTTTTTAAATCCATTGGTATTGACAACCCTTCAAACTTAACTTTTATAGAAATAAATCCAATTATTGATATCTATTCTTTTGTCAATACTAAAGCAATTAATGACAAAGCCGAAAATAGCCCTAACTTTGAAATGGTTAAATTATTGGCCGAAGAGGGAGATATTAATAAAGTTATTAAAGACAAACTTACTAGTAAAAATTATTTTCGCCACACTATAAATATTGTTACTAAAGATGTTATTTCAGAAGAAAACACAATCACCCCACTTTTAAAGTATTTAAATCAAAATGAATATTTTAATAAAGTTCGATTAACAGCAAATAACAATATCATTTTAAAAATGAAGAAGGATGAAGAAATGATTATTCAAATTGATAATTTATTAAACGAATTTTCATCTTCAATGAATGGCAATCAAAAAAGCAATAAATTGGTTTATTACAATGAAAATACCCAAATTAATGAAATTATTACTTCAAAAAACAATTTTATCTCAGAGTTGGGATATCAAAGGACAGAGTTACTAAATATAGATACATTTATTAAAAAAATATCTAGTGTGACAAACGTACAAAACACCAAAAGCATCAACGGAAAATTAAAATTTGTTTTACCCTTTATTTTAATTTTTGGATTTATTTTGGTTCGATTTTTTATAAGATTTTATAGAAAACAAGAGACTTTATTAGAATTAAACCAATAGAGATTATTAAAATGAATTTTATTCCCACTAACGTATTAGGCTGTTTCAGCATTGAGCCCAAAATCATTTATGACCAGAGGGGATATTTTATGGAAAGCTTCAATGAAAAAACCTTTCAAGAAGGGGTAGGGCAGGAAGTTCGTTTTGTTCAGGATAATCAGTCTTTTTCCACAAAAGGGGTGTTAAGAGGACTTCATTATCAAACCGGAGAAAATGCTCAAGCTAAGTTAGTTCAAGTCCTTGAAGGAGCGGTAATGGACATCGCGGTCGACATACGGCCCGGTTCAGAAACCTATGGAGAGACCGTTTCGATACTACTTTCGGCAGAAAACAAGAAACAGTTGTTTATTCCTAGGGGTTTTGCCCATGGATTTGTGGTGTTAAGTGACACGGCAACTTTTTTTTATAAATGTGATAATTTTTACAATAAAGAGTCCGAGGCAGGAATCCTTTTTAATGACCCAGAAATCAATATTGATTGGCATTTTTCGGAACAGGAATTAATTGTTTCAGAAAAGGATTGGTTATTACCGACAATGAAAAACGCAAAAAAAGTATGGTAGTTTTAGTAACCGGAGCCAGTGGTCAATTAGGACAATCAATAAAATTCATTTCGGAAAATTATCCTGATATCCAATTTTTTTTTTGTTCTTCATCGGATTTGGACATTACTAATAAAAGCAATTGTGAATTTATTTTCAATGCTTCAAAACCTAATTATTGTATCAATGCAGCCGCTTACACTGCAGTTGACAAAGCGGAAAGCGAGCCTGAAAATGCCTATTTCATCAATGTGATTGGGCCGAAAAATCTTGCCGAAGTCTGCAAAGATTTTGGCACAACTCTACTGCATATTTCTACAGATTTTGTTTTTGACGGCAATAAATCAGTTCCTTATGCCGAGGGAGATGCTACAAACCCCCAGAGCGTTTATGGTCAAACTAAGTTAGAAGGAGAGAAAGTGATTCGAGAGGTTCTTGACAACTATTTCATCATAAGAACTTCCTGGGTTTATTCCCAGTTTGGAAATAACTTTATGAAAACAATTTTACGATTGGCAAAGGAAAGAACTTCGTTGGGTATTGTCAGTGACCAAATTGGCACTCCAACAAACGCGGTTGATTTAGCCGAAACTTTGGTAAAAATAATTCTCTTTACCTCACTCTCCAAAGGAGAGAGTCGGGGAGAGTCTTTTGGCCTATATAATTTCAGCAATGATGGGGAATGTAGTTGGTATGATTTTGCCCAAAAAATAGTAAAAAACAACAACATAAACATCGATTTACAGCCCATATCGACTACAAGTTATCCAACACCAGCGCAAAGACCCAAATATAGTGTTTTGGATAAAAGCAAGATCAAAACCGTTTTTGGCATTGAAATTAAAAGTTGGGAAGAAAGTTTACAAACGCTAGTAATTTAAATTTAAAAATAATGAAAAAATTCCTTCTTATCTTTTGTTTCGCATTGTCGTCAAATGGCGGGTTTTCCCAAATTAAATCAGGCGAAAAATTAGTATTTACCGCCTCTTATAATATGAGTGGTTTGATGACTCAATTGGCTCAAGTGACCATGGAAACCGAAACGATGACCACCTCAAAAAACACTTTTTTACACCTGAGATGTGCTGCTGAAACCTTTAGCAAATGGGATTCCTTCTTTAAAATCAGGGACTTGTATGAGTCTTATGTTGACCCCATTACTTTGAAACCAAGCCTGTATAAAAGAAACATTTTTGAAGGAGGATTTACCAAAACCGAAAAATATGTTTTTAAAAAGGATGGAAATACCGTTGTGAGCACCTCTAAAAGAAAAAACAGCCCAGAAAAAAACAACACCTTTGGCATTTCTTCTGGAACCCGGGACATTGTCACTCTAATTTATAAACTACGAACAGTAGATTTTCAGAATTATAAAACCGGTCAAACCAAATCGTTTCAACTAGTATTTGACGAGAAAGAAATTCCTGTTGTGGTCAAATTTATGGGAAAAGAAACTATTTCGGCGGGTAATTTAGGCAAAAAAGAATGTTATAGAATTGCTATTGGCGCTAGAACTCAAGTATTAAAAGGAAAAGACCAAAACATCATTTGGCTTACTGCCGACAGCAAAAAAATACCAGCTTTAATAAAATTTAGCATCCCTGTAGGAACAGGACAACTTAGACTATCAAACGCATCTGGAATTTAAATCTATCATTATGGGACAATTATTTTTAGTTATTGCGAGTATATTCACTGTTTTAAGTGTTGTATTTGCCTTTTTGCCTTTAGGGACTTTGGCACTAATTCCTGTTGGAGTAGCACTGATTTTTGGATTTTTGGCACATAAAAAGTCAGATACAAAACAAGCAAAATGGGTTAAAGTAGTGCTATTCATTTCCATTTTATCCTTAGTTTTTGTGGTTGGAAAAGAATTTCTAACCAAAGACGAGGTGGAAGTGGACCAACAATTTGACGCCAAAAAGGTAGAATCCAAGAAGGAAGCCCAAAAAGAGTTGGAGGAATTGGAATAGTGAGCTATTAAATTCTTTAAAATACTTTTTACAATACCATTATCAAGTCCAAAACTCGGTATTTTGATAAGTCACTTATTTAAAATAAGTGTATTATGGAAGGTAATTTAAAAATTTTAAAATCAATTTATTAGGGTATAATAGTAATGGAATAAAAAAATGAAATCCTTGAAAAAAATTATGTTGCTCATTGGATTACTGCTGTTCAATTTTACTCTTGTTTTTGCTCAAAAACAGAGTAAGATTAAAGTTGAAAATTCAGACTTTGTTGATATTAACGAAATAGAATTGCCTAATGCAACCCTATTAACTGGTAATGTTAGAGTTATGCATGATGGTATAGTAATGACCTGTAATAAAGCCTATTATTTCAAAGATGAAAACTACATTAAGGCATTTGGAAATGTGGAAATGGTTCAAGGCGACACCTTGTATTTAAACAGCAAATACGCTGAATATAATGGTAATCTAAAGAAAGCCTTTGCGACAGGAGACGTCGTGATGAGATCTCCCGAATCCACTATGACTACGGACACCATTAATTTTGACAGAAATTCACAAGAAGCCTATTTTAATAATTACGGAACCATTATTAATAAAAACAATACTTTAAAAAGCAAAGTAGGACGATATTATATCAAAGAAAAAAAATACCAGTTTTTGACCGCTGTGGTTTTAACAAATCCAGATTACACCATAAAGTCAAATCATCTCGATTATTATACTTCGCAAGGGGATTCTTATTTACTGGGCCCCTCAACTATCACCGGCAAAGAAAATTTTATTTATACCGAAAATGGCTATTTTAACAGTAAGAAGAACATAGGTAATTTTAAACGAAAATCTTATATTAAATACAAAGACCGATTGATAGAAGGGGATAGTTTGTATTATGATCGAAAAAAAGAATTTGCCTCTGGAACTCACAACGTAAAAATCACCGATTCCATCAACAAGGCCATAATCAAAGGACATTATGGGGAAGTGTATAAAAACAAAGACTCGCTATTCATCACTAAACACGCCTCAATACGATATTTGATCGAAAAAGATTCGATGTTTATTCATGCCAAAAAGATAATTGTTACGGGTAAAATAGGAGAGCGAAAAATAACAGGATTTAACAATGTTCGTTTTTTTAAAA
>CAZHVE010000020.1:0-30310 GCA_964535705.1 uncultured Flavobacterium sp. | reverse complement strand
ACTGTTGATAGACAAAGAATAATCAAAGTTTTAGGAAATTTGAGTGAAAAAGAAAGTGCAAAAGTAAAAGAAGTTTTACGTGAAACGTATGTGGATTAATTAATACCAGCTTCCGCTCCGCAAAGTCTCCGACTTTGATAATGTGTTTGTCAGTCTTTGACTGAAAAAAATTAAATAGCACAAAATTAAATCGGTTAAAAACCGAAAGACTCTACCTCAAAGTCGGAGACTTTGCGGAGCGAGTTCCAAAACAACGCCCCGCAATTGCGGGGCGTTGTTATCTATAAGAGTTTTAGGTGGGCTATTTCAATGCCTCCACTTTGGCTTTTACCTCTTCTAACGACCCTTCAAAAACCTGAGTCTGTGCAGCTCCGTTTTCGGAAGTGGTCACTGTGGCTTTGGCTTTTCCGTCAGTGTTTGTAATTTCAACTTTTATGTTTTTTTCTGTTGTTGCTTTTTTAGCACAACATGCTTTTTTCTCTTCTGTCGCGATGAACTTCCCATTGGCATCATAATGCGACAAACACATTTCTTTTTGCTCGGGTGTACAACCGTTATCGTCACACATTTTAGCACATTCGTCTTTTGTAATACTAGCACATTTGCTCATGTCGCAATTACCCATCATTTTTGCTGCACATTCCATTGGAGCAGATTTTTCAGAAGTTTCATGAGTGCCATTTCCTAAAATAGGAGCAATTACCAAACCAATCAAACAAGTCAATTTGATCAAGATATTCATCGACGGTCCCGAAGTATCTTTGAACGGATCGCCAACAGTGTCTCCAGTCACGGCGGCTTTGTGCGCCTCAGAACCTTTGTAGGTCATTTCACCATTAATAAGTACACCAGCTTCAAAAGATTTCTTAGCATTGTCCCAAGCGCCACCGGCATTGTTTTGGAACACAGCCCAAAGCACGCCAGATACGGTAACTCCAGCCATATAACCCCCTAACATTTCGGCAATCAATTGGTTGTTATCCGCATAAACTAATTTTCCTAACAATACAATGGCAATCGGGAAACCAATAGTCAAGATTCCCGGCAACATCATTTCACGTAAGGCGGCTTTAGTAGAAATCTCCACACATTTTCCATATTCAGGCTTGCCAGTTCCTTCCATAATTCCTGGAATTTCCTTGAACTGACGACGTACTTCATATACCATGTCCATGGCCGCTTTTCCTACCGAATTCATCGCCAAAGCAGAGAAAACAACGGGTATCATCCCTCCAACGAACAACATGGCCAATACTGGCGCTTTGAAGATGTTGATTCCGTCAATTCCAGTAAAAGTTACATAAGCTGCAAACAAAGCTAATGATGTTAATGCCGCTGAAGCGATAGCAAATCCTTTTCCAGTGGCGGCAGTGGTATTCCCTACCGAATCTAAAATATCGGTGCGCGTACGTACTTCTTTTGGTAATTCGCTCATTTCGGCAATTCCTCCAGCGTTATCAGAGATGGGTCCGAAAGCATCGATGGCTAATTGCATTGCTGTGGTTGCCATCATGGCAGAAGCTGCAAGAGCCACGCCATAAAAACCAGCCAAAGTGTAAGTTGACCAGATAGCTCCGGCAAATAATAATACCGTTGGGAATGTAGAAATCATTCCGGTTGCTAGACCCGCTATGACATTGGTTCCTGCACCTGTTGATGATTTTTGTACGATAGCCAAAACTGGTTTTGTACCTAATCCTGTATAATATTCGGTTACTGATGAAATCGCTCCACCAACAAATAAACCAATTAATGAAGCCCAGAAAACTCGCATGGAAGATACATCTTGTATTCCCTCGCCAAAGAAGGTCATTTTCATGGTTTCTGGCAACATGTATTGAATCAAGAAATAGCAAGCAATTCCGGTAAGTACAATAGAAACCCAGTTTCCAATGTTCAAGGCTTTTTGAACTTGTGGTTCTTTAGCATCATCGCTAGAGATTTTGACTAATAGGGTTCCAATGATAGAAAATAAAATTCCGAAACCAGCAATGGCCATTGGCAATAAAATAGGACCAATTCCTCCGAAAGCATCTTGAATGCTTCCCCCCATATCTTTGATTACATAATTTCCTAAAACCATCGCAGCAAGAACAGTTGCAACATACGAACCAAATAAATCGGCGCCCATTCCAGCAACGTCCCCCACGTTATCTCCAACGTTATCGGCAATTGTAGCAGGATTTCGTGGGTCATCTTCTGGAATACCCGCTTCAACTTTACCCACTAAGTCAGCACCAACATCGGCCGCTTTGGTGTAAATTCCACCACCAACTCGAGCAAACAAAGCGATAGATTCTGCTCCAAGCGAGAAACCAGCCAATGTTTCTAGAACAATAGTCATGTCTTCTGTTGAAGTCCAAACACCTTTCATAAAAAAATTGAAGAATATAATAAAGAAGCCTGTCAAACCTAAAACGGCTAAACCTGCAACTCCTAATCCCATTACGGTTCCACCACCAAAAGACACTTTTAAAGCTTGTGGCAAGCTAGTTCGTGCAGCCTGTGTGGTTCTTACATTCGTTTTAGTAGCGATTTTCATTCCCATATTTCCAGCTAAAGCCGAAAAGAAAGCACCAAAAATAAAAGCAATAACTATTAATAAATGTGTTTTAACACCTGGTAAAAAGGTAATTCCAGCTAATGCAAAACTTGCAAAAACAACGAAAATGGCTAAAAGCCTATATTCTGCTTTGAGGAAGGCTAAGGCTCCTTCGTAGATGTATTCTGAAATTGCAGCCATCTTGCCGTCTCCAGCGTCTTGTTTTAGAACCCAAGCTCTTTTGAAGGCCATAAAAGCGAGTCCGATGAGTGCCATTATTATGGGCACATAAATCATTATTGTATTCATAAAAATAAATTAAAAAAAAATTTTGGGTAATAAAAGTACAAATTTAAGGGTGCAAACGTACCATAAACAAATTAAAAAAGCAATATTCTAACACAAGAATATTGCTTTTAATGAAAAAATAATATGGAAAAATTATTTAATGCTAAATAACCCCATGGGTTTATTGGGGATTTGCTCAAACCGCTCGGTACATTCTTGAATAATAGAAAACGCTTCTTCTACATCACCCCATCCTTCAACGTCCACTACTTTGTTTTCAAGGTCTTTGTACACTTGGAAGAAATGTTCAATTTCTTTCAACAAATGTTTATTGATGTCGGACAAATTATTTAATGAACTCCATATCGGGTCTGAAACTGGCACACAAATTATTTTATCGTCTGATCCTTTATCATCAGCCATGTGAAATACACCTATTGGCTTTACTTCCATCACGCAACCCGGAAAAGTAGGCTCGTTGATCAAAACTAAAACATCTAATGGATCGCCGTCTAAGGCCAATGTTTCAGGAAAAAATCCGTAGTCAGCCGGATACATCATGGAGGAAAACAACATTCTGTCGAAACGTATTCTCTTGATCTCAAAGTCATATTCGTATTTGTTTCTGCTCCCCCTTGGAATTTCGATTAACACATCGAAAGTGGTTATTTTGTCTGCTGCCATCTTGCTTTTTTTCTTTGTTTTATTGTTTGCAAAATTAAGCAAACCATCTGTTTTTACAATGAAAAACTGTTCTTTTCGTCTATTACGATTTCGCCCTATTGCGGAAATTAACCAAGCTTTTTTAGGACCTAAACATGGACACTATTCTAGAGCGAATCTGATAATAAAGGGATTGGATGGTTCTAAAAATAAAACCCAAATGAACCCTTAACAGCAAATTTAGCAGCGTCGGGACTGTTGAGGTAATTCCCTCTCCAAGAAAAATCAATTCTAAAAACCTTAAAAATATTCCCAATCCCAGCACTGTATTCCCAATACGGTTTTTCGGGCGCTTTATAAATCAACTCCGAAGCATTGATATTTGTATTTTCTTCGGAAATTGTACCGAAAACACCCCTTACCGCTATTATTTCTCTCCAATTCAGTTTTCGCATAAAAGGTATTCTGGATAACAGTCTTCCGTTGAAGTTATGATCCCATTGCAGGGTCGCGTATTGATCCGTCACAAATTCATAAAAATTCAAATTACTAAAAGTATTATCAATAGTAAAATAGGTCTGGTTTCCGGGAACAACGCTCATCAATCCCAAAGGGATTGTGCCGAAAGTTTTTCCTAATTCTGCAATGATATTTGAACGCCCTAATGGGCCAATTATTATAGGCTGCTTGAAATACACTTGTATTTTTTGATAATTGAAATCACTGGACAATAGCCCTTTGAATCCCTGACTATAATTCACAAAAAGCCGCGTAAAAGGACTGTCTGCATTGTATCTTTCGACAGCAAAGCCAATTGGCTTTCTTTTTGGGGTGTACTCAACATTAAAGTTCACCTCGGCTTGTTTGGCCTCACCTTTTATTGTTTTGGTATCTAAATCGGTATAATAATCAAGGCTAAAAACGGGTGAGGCCGAGGCCAACGTTCGGTAGGAAAACCCAGCACCAAAAGATAGATTTTTTACAGGCTCCATTTCAATTGCAATACTACTTAAATTGACTCTAGTTAATTTATCATTACTACCTAAGGTAAACAGACCCGAGGAGGCATAACTCCTTCCCAAAATGTCATTTGTCGAAGTCAAGCTTGCCCCTATTTGCTCAATATCTCGACGATGACCCGCTGACAGTATTATTCTTTTTTTATTATTAACCATCCATTTCCCTAAAACACCATATTTAAATTGATCGTCAGTAAAACCATAGGCCATATACCCTTGTAGTCTCCAGGAATCATTGGGCCCAAAGTAAGTCCTTGCCCCTGCGCGCAAACGCATTCCTTCAACACTATTTTTTCCAACCATAGTGTATATGGGACCGAAATCTAATCCTCGGTAGTTCAGATACCCACTATCTAAAATCTGAACCAAATTGAATATCTGCCTGAATTTTTTGACTTTTTGTAGGGTGTCGAGCATTTTATATACCCCCTTTTCATCCTTACTCAAATTTTCGAAACGGTTTTTGCCCCAATAATCGTCTGATTTATTGTAAACTTCTTTGTCAAAATAATTTACCTCTTCCTTATAAAATTTTTCAGGCTTTTCGATATTGAATTTGTGGTCTCTATAAAAAGTAGTCCGCTTACCGTAAACCCCTTTGGCATTTTCTTTTTTATTTAAGGCAAAATCTGACATCATATAATCCTTGGTCAAAAGAAAAATGGAATCGTTCAATACCTCAAATTCCTGTTCAATATAAATATCTTTGACCCAGTTGATGTTGGCGCTTTTGGTGACCGCCATATTAATTTTTTTGATGGCATAAGTGCTGTCATTAACCCAAAAATCCCCTTTAAAAGTCAATTCATTTTTACGCCTTGGATAAAACAAAATATTGTAACACCATTTTTTATCAACGAAGGCACTGTCTCTCAAGACGTAATTATACACATCAATTCCTGTTTTTGATAACGGACTGGTAAAACTCTTGTCAAAAAAATTGAGGTGATTGTCATAAATATCATACGCAGAATACAAATCTTTTATAAAAGAAACTATTTGCTGGTTGCCATTAAATCCCGAGGTTCTATTTGCTTTTTCTTTCGTTTTTACCTTTTTTAAGGCATTGTCCCCATAAACATCCGACAGGGACTCATTTATGAAAACCGGCAAATAGGTTTTTCCTGTAATTCTTGAGGTATCTACTTGTTTGAAAATAAATTCCATTCCCTTGAAAAGCTTGTTTTTCATGTAGGCACTATCGATGGAATTAATGTCAAACTCTAATTTTTCGTACTTTTCCATCTGGTATTGGTCAAATAGATAGAGTCCATTTTTACGTTTTCTTTCCCATATTTTTTTGAGAATGGCAAGTGCCGGATTGTTCTTTTTAGAGGTTTTACCTCCAAAAAGAACCACTTCCTTGAGGGTTTCCATTTCGTCTAGTTGCACTACAAAATTATAATTGACCGATTTTTCCAAGGTAATTTCCCTATCAGAAAAACCAACCGATGTGACTACCAAATTTTTATAGTTTTTTTGGGATTCCAAATAAAAGTGACCGTCTTCATTCGATACAACGCCTTCACTCGAACCCTTGAAAATTATGTTTGCATAAGGAATAGGCAGTTTTGATTTGTCCACAATTGTACCACTCACTTTTGTCTGTGCCAAAAATGGGGTAATTACAAACAGGAAAACAAGCGGAAAGAATCTATTTTTTTTCATTATCAAAAAAAAACTTCATCAAAAAATGTTGATGAAGTTTCAAATATAGTTATTTATAATTGTCAATTGAAAATTGCAATTGTCAATTAGTTTATTTTTTGTAAAGCACTTTTTTTACTGCTTTGACAACGTCGGCGGCATCTGGCAACCATTCTTTAAGCAATACTGGTGAATAGGGCGCCGGTGTGTCGGCAGTGGTGATTCTTTGAATCGGCGCATCCAGAAAATCAAAAGCACGTTCTTGAACCATATAGGTAATCTCAGAAGAAACACTTGCAAAAGGCCAAGCCTCTTCAAGAATTACCAATCTATTTGTTTTCTTAACCGAAGTCAAAATCGTTTCATTATCCATGGGGCGCACCGTTCTTAAATCGATGATTTCGCAAGAAATCCCTTCTTTTGCCAATTCATCGGCAGCGATATAAGCTTCTTTGATGATTTTTCCAAAAGAGACGATAGTCACATCAGTACCTTCCCGTTTTATATCGGCAAGACCAATCGGAATGGTATATTCCCCATCTGGCACTTCACCTTTGTCTCCGTACATTTGTTCGGATTCCATGAAAATTACGGGGTCATTATCGCGAATCGCTGATTTCAAAAGCCCTTTGGCATCATAAACGTTAGAGGGAACCACCACTTTAAGACCTGGGGTGTTGGCGAACCAATTTTCTAGAGCCTGTGAGTGGGTTGCCCCTAATTGTCCTGCCGAAGCCGTTGGGCCCCGAAAAACAATCGGCACATTAAATTGACCACCGGTCATTTGACGCATTTTGGCTGCGTTGTTTATAATTTGGTCAATCCCAACCAAACAGAAATTGAAGGTCATGTATTCTACAATCGGTCTACAACCATTCATTGCCGAACCTACCGCGATTCCAGTAAAACCAAGCTCTGCAATAGGGGTATCAATAACTCTCTTTTCGCCAAATTCCGCAAGCATTCCCTTAGAGGCTTTGTAAGCACCATTGTAATCGGCAACCTCTTCACCCATCAAGTAAATAGACTCATCGCGACGCATTTCTTCGCTCATCGCTTCGCAAATTGCCTCTCTAAATTGTATCGTTCTCATAGTTGTATTGTTGTATTGTGTGATTTTCGAACGGCAAAAATAAATATTTTAAACTACTTAAAAGCATAAATATTTTAAAATAATTGAGGTGTCGGGAAAAACCACTCCTGAAGTTTCCGGAAACTATATCGTTTGCTTTCGTATCGACTTTTTCTATCCCAACTGTTTTTATAAAAAAGACATCAAAATTAGAAATATAACGATTAGGACAGGAATTTGTGACTTGTGAATGTATTGTGCGTGCGTAGTAAATTATTTCGATTATTTATTCTAATTTTGTAGGACCAATTAAGAAAAAATTGACCTATGAAAATACTGGTTTGCATCAGCCATGTTCCTGATACTACTTCAAAAATTAATTTTACCAATGGTGACTCTCAATTTGACACGAATGGCGTGCAATTTGTAATCAATCCCAACGACGAATTTGGCTTAACCCGCGCTATTTGGTTTCAAGAACAACAAGGCGCAACAGTTACCGTAGCAAACGTTGGCGGACCAGAAACAGAACCTACCTTGAGAAAAGCATTAGCCATTGGCGCGAACGAAGCCATTCGCGTGAATGCAACTCCGGCAGATGGATTTTTTGTGGCCAAACAACTTGCCGAGGTCATAAAAAATGGCGCATACGATGTCATTATTGCGGGAAAAGAATCATTAGATTACAATGGCGGAATGGTTCCGGGAATGATTGCCGGGATTCTTGGCTATAATTTCGTGAATTCTTGCACTGAGATAAAAGTGGAGGGCACGAACGTAAAAGCCATACGAGAAATTGATGGCGGGAAAGAAACCGTTTCAACCACTTTGCCCATAATTATTGGTGCACAAAAAGGATTGGTGGAAGAAAAAGATTTACGCATCCCCAACATGAGGGGAATCATGACGGCCAGAACAAAAACGCTAACTGTCCTAGAAGCTGTTGCTGCTTCGGTGAACACCAAAGCCATAAAATTCGAAAAACCAGCTCCAAAATCAGCCGTTAAATTAGTTGCCGCGGATAATTTGGACGAACTTATTCATTTATTACACAACGAAGCAAAAGTTATTTAAGATTTTAGATTGCTGATTTTAGATTGTTAACCGCAGTGAAAATCACAACTAAATCACAACTAAATCATAATTTATAACACAATATTAATCTAGCTTTTAGTTTCCAGAACCTGAAATCTGCAATCTAAAATCTGCAATCTAAAATCATTATGTCTATCTTACTATACGCAGAATATGCAGAGGGAAAATTCAGGAAAGTCGCATTCGAATTGGCTTCCTATGCTAAAAAAGTAGCCGATTCCTTGGGGACTACCGTTACGGCAGTGACCGTAAATGCAGGAGATGTTTCGGAATTATCAAAATATGGCGTCGATAAAGTTTTAAAAGTAACCAACGATACGTTAGCTGGTTTTTCCGCAAAAGCATACGCCGATGTCATTCAACAAGCGGCACAAAAAGAAAATGCCAACCTAATTTTACTTTCTTCCACTACTGACAGCATTTATCTCGCCCCGCTTGTCGCTGTTTCGCTAGAAGCCGGATTTGTGTCTAATGTGGTGGGATTGCCTTTGAATACAGCGCCGTTTCAAGTAAAAAGAACTGCTTTTTCTAACAAAGCCTTTAATACCACCGAAATAGAAACCGACATAAAGATTCTTGGCCTTGCTAAAAACTCTTATGGGATTTTCGAAAATTCATCGACATTGACCGAGG
Organism: uncultured Flavobacterium sp.; assembly: GCA_964535705.1. Lineage (GTDB taxonomy): Bacteria > Bacteroidota > Bacteroidia > Flavobacteriales > Flavobacteriaceae > Flavobacterium. Next base: position 21,351 of record CAZHVE010000020.1, on the reverse strand, counting down.
AAGATTTCAATCCAACCCTTGGAGAAAGTGATTTCAATGTAAAAATAGAGTCCGTAGAAAAAGTTACCGGAAAAGTTTCTTTGGCGGATGCCGAAATCGTAGTTTCTGGAGGTCGTGGCTTAAAAGGCCCTGAAAATTGGGGATTGGTTGAAGATTTGGCCGAGGTTCTTGGCGCTGCCACTGCCTGTTCAAAACCCGTATCCGATTTAGATTGGAGACCTCATGGAGAACATGTGGGACAAACAGGAAAACCTGTTGCCTCCAATTTGTATATTGCCATAGGCATTTCGGGAGCAATTCAACACATTGCCGGAATCAACGCCTCAAAAGTAAAAGTGGTCATCAATACCGATCCAGAAGCCCCATTTTTTAAGGTCGCCGATTATGGAATCGTAGGAGATGCTTTTGATGTTGTGCCTCGATTAATCGAAAAATTGAGAGCATTTAAATCGTCCCATTCTTAATTTTAGAATTCTGACCAAAAATAGTGTTGCCCTCAAACAAGATAATTGTACCTTTGCTTAAGGCCGCTTTTTTGTTTCGTGTTTTTTGATTAAAATTGCATTTTATTTTTTTCATCAAAAATAATAAACCATAAAAAGGCACCGGGTGCTTTTCAATTCTTCAACCATGAGCTTAGTTAAATTATCCATCAAAGGAATATCCTACAGTCAAACCCAAAACGGAGCGTACGCCCTGATTTTGAATGAGGTTGACGGCGATAGAAAATTGCCTATCGTTATAGGTGCTTTCGAAGCTCAATCTATAGCGATTGCCTTAGAGAAAGAAATAAAACCGCCGCGTCCCTTGACGCACGATTTGTTCAAGAATTTTGCGGATCGTTTTGACATTGTGGTAAAACAGGTCATTATCCATAAGTTAGTGGATGGTGTTTTTTATTCAAGCATTATTTGCGAAAGAGATAAAATCGAGGAAATAATAGATGCCAGAACCTCTGATGCTATTGCATTGGCATTACGGTTTAATGCACCTATTTTTACTTATAAAAATATCCTGGACAAAGCCGGAATCTATTTGAAAAACAATTCATTGGAAGCCGACAAGGAATCACAAGAAATTGACGATATCCTTTCGAATCCCCAAACTTTTAGCGGTCAGGAAGAAAGCAATCAGTCCGGAAAAATCTATTCAAAACATAGCCTTCAGGAATTAAACGAATTACTGGACGAAGCCGTTTTACATGAAGATTATGAAAAAGCTGCCAAAATTAGAGATGAAATTTCAAAAAGATAATTCTTGGTGTGGGGTTTGGGGTTTTAGGTTTGGGGTAAAACAGAATTGATGAGAAATTTCAAGGAATTAGAAGTGTGGAAAGAGTCAAGAGTTCTTACAAAAGACATCTATTTATTGACAAATTTTTTGCCTCAAGATGAAAAATTTGGATTAATTTCTCAAATTAGAAGATGCGTTATTTCAATTGCATCAAATATTGCCGAAGGAGCCGCAAAAGATTCCCAAAAAGATTTTTTAAGATATCTACAAATAAGTCTAGGTTCAAGTTTTGAATTGGAAAGCCACCTAATTCTTTGTGTAGATTTAGAATTGATAAGTAAAACCCAAATGGAAAATCATCTTGAAAACATCGAAAGAATACAAAAAAGAATTTCTCCTTTAATAAGATACGTAAAGACTCAAATTTAACCTCAACCCAAGACCCAAGACCTAAAACCCTAAAAATGAAACAATACCTAGATTTAGTTAAACACGTTTTAGAAAGCGGAAATCAAAAAGGAGATCGAACTGGAACAGGAACAAAGAGTGTGTTTGGTTACCAAATGCGATTTGATTTGGCAGCAGGTTTTCCAATGGTGACAACCAAAAAATTACACCTTAAATCAATCATATACGAATTGCTTTGGTTCTTGAAAGGCGACACCAATATTAATTATCTTCAAGAAAACGGTGTGAAAATCTGGGATGCTTGGGCGGATGAAAATGGGAATTTAGGCCCGGTTTACGGACATCAATGGCGCAACTGGAATAGTGAGGAAATAGACCAAATCTCTGAGCTTATCAACGAACTAAAAACCAATCCAAACAGCCGCAGAATGTTGGTTTCAGCCTGGAATCCAAGTGTTTTGCCAGATAATTCAAAGTCGTTTTCGGAAAATGTGGCCAACAACAAAGCCGCTTTACCGCCCTGTCACGCTTTCTTCCAATTCTATGTTTCCGACGGAAAATTATCTTGCCAATTGTACCAGCGAAGCGCAGACATCTTCCTTGGCGTTCCTTTTAATATTGCTTCCTATGCCCTATTTACCATGATGATTGCTCAAGTCTGCGAGTTGGAAGTAGGCGAATTCATTCATACGTTTGGGGATGCGCACATTTACAACAACCATTTTGAACAAATGGAACTACAATTGTCACGAGAACCGAAACCATTGCCAAAAATGATTTTGAATCCAGCCATAAAAAACATCTTTGATTTTACTTTTGAAGATTTTACCCTCGAAGGGTATGAACCACATGCCTTGATAAAAGGGAGTGTTGCGGTGTGATTTTAGGCTTGCCATCCACAATAACTCACTTTCATTATTAGATTGCATTCTTCCACAAATAAAAATTTAATTATTTACACATAAAAATAATAGTATGCCAACACCTGCTTCAGATTGTTTGTATTGTCAAAACAACGAAACATTACATCGCTTAATGATTAAAATCTGTGATTTAGAAGTATCCCAACTGTTCTTGTTCAAAGAGCAATCCCATAGGGGTCGCTGCAATGTGGTCTATAAAGACCATGCGGTAGAGTTTCACGAATTAAGTGATGAACAACGAAATGTCTTCATGCGCGATGTGGCAAAAACAGCCAAAGCGATTGCTGCAGCATTTAATCCTGATAAAATTAACTACGGCGCTTATGCTGATACCATATCGCATTTACACATGCATGTGGTGCCTAAATACAAAGACGGTTATGGTTTTGGAGGTGTTTTTGAAATGAACCCACAGAAAATCACCCTGTCTGATTCAGAATACGCTGCGACAATAGAAAAAATAAAAGTGGGATTATAGTAATAACAAAGTGCTTTTTGTTGCCAATACGCCACCCATTAACATCCTGGCATCATAAAAAAATCCGCTCTGAGGCGGATTTTTTTATGATTAGACGTTTAAAACACCGTTTTCTGCTCCTGCAAATTCATTCCATTTGAACGAATCGGCTTCGCTTTCGTTCACGTAAGCACCATCAATTACATACTTAAATTCGTAAGAAGCATCTTTTGGTATATCAAAAGCACCTTTAAAACTTCCGTTTTTTAATTTGGACAATTCTCCTTCTCTCTGATTCCAATTGTTGAAATCTCCTACAACTGAAGCGGTAACTGCCTCTCTTGCTTCTACTGAAAATGTAACTTTACAAACTGGTTTTGTTTTAACAAATTGTTTTTTTACAGACATAACTATTTCATTTTTAGAATTATGTGACAAAGGTAGCCTAGATATTTTATATTTCAATCTCTAAGATGAAGTTTTAGGAGTACGGCAAAATCTTTCTTAATTTTTGGCTCTATTCCTAATAATAATTGATTAATATTTTTATATTCAAAAACAGAAAACGTTTTCTGGTTAAATAATGACAGATTAAAAATAGTGCTTTTTCAAAATAAATTTTACCTTTATAAACAAAATTTGGGCAAATGGAAAATGAACAACACGAACGCTACGAATATGCCAGAAAAAGAATAAACCAAAAAAAAAGACTCTATTTTCATTTTGTATTGTTCTTGTTGGGAAGTATCTTTTTATTCATTGCCAACCATTTTTTGGTTTTTGGCTTTACTTCAAATTGGGCTACATGGGTAATCACACTCTGGTTGTTTATGTTTATCCTCCATTTCATAAAAGTGTACATTACTGACCGCTTTATGAATAAAGATTGGGAAAGGGAGCAAATAGAGAGACTTATGGCTTTACAACAGAAAAAAATAGACCAATTGCAAACGAAGACAAATAACGAAACCCCATCCAATCCTCAATAGAATATGGTTATTATGATCGCGGCTGTAGCCGAAAATAATGCGTTAGGAAAAAACAACAATTTACTCTGGCATTTACCCAATGATTTCAAGCGTTTCAAGGAAATTACCTCAGGTCACCATATCATCATGGGAAGGAAAACCTTTGAAAGCTTCCCAAAACCTTTGCCCAATAGGACTCACGTAATTATTACACGACAAAATGATTTCGAGTACGAAGGATGTATTGTCGTTCAAAATATAGAAAAAGCCCTCTCCGTTTGTCCAATTAACGAAAACTTATATATTATAGGGGGTGGCGAAATTTACCAACAAGCTATTTCTTTTGCTGACCAGCTTGACATTACACGGGTACATCATTCTTTTGATGCAGATGTCTATTTCCCAGAAATAGATCCTGAAATTTGGGAGTTAACCTCCGAGAGGTTTCATCCAAAAGATGAAAGACATCTTTTTGATTATACTTTTCAAACATTTGTACGGAAAAAATAAAGTCAATATCCAAAAATCTAGGCTACCTTTGCCTCAAATTTCAGAAAAATGTCGGAAAACATAACGCCTTACAAAAATTCAACCTTAAGCAAGAAAGAACAAATAGCACAAATGTTTGATACCATCTCCGAAAATTATGATCGCCTTAACCGGGTCATTTCCTTTGGCATAGATATAAAATGGCGTAAAAAAGTGTTGCAAATTGTCACCCAATCAAACCCCAAAACCATTCTAGACATCGCCACAGGAACGGGCGACTTAGCCATTTTGATGGCACAAACTAAGGCTCCTAAAATAATTGGCTTAGACATTTCGGCAGGAATGCTTGAAGTGGGAAGAAAAAAAATTCAAGATAAAAACTTGTCCAACACCATAGAAATGGTTCTGGCCGATTCAGAAGAAATGCCGTTTGAGGACAGTTTTTTTGACGCAATTACGGTGGCATTTGGCGTTAGAAATTTCGAAAATTTAGAAAAAGGATTGTCTGAAATTTTAAGGGTACTAAAACCAAACGGGGTATTTGTCATCCTTGAAACTTCGGTGCCAGACAAAACCCCATACAAGCAGGGCTATACTTTTTACAGCAAAAACATACTGCCTCTTATAGGAAAATTATTCTCTAAGGACAACGTTGCCTATGGCTATCTTTCAAAGTCGGCAGCCGCTTTTCCTTATGGCGAAGCTTTGAACAATATTTTGAGAAAAATTGGGTTTATAGAGGTTAAGGCTATGCCGCAAACATTCGGGGTTGCCACCATTTATTCGGCAACCAAAAAATAGTATTGAAAATAGTTTGCTTACCTATGAAAAAAATAGTTGTCTTACTTATATTGACCCTAACTATAAAAGGACACGCTCAATTTGCCAAAAGCATGTTTAGCAAGGACCCTATTATCAATCTAGAAAATTTTCAAAAACAAAGGGTTTATTTTGGGTTTTACTTGGGATTTAATTCCTATGATTTCAAAATGGATTACAACAAATTTGACGATAACCCTGATAATATAGGCCAGGATATTCTCATAAAAAAAAGCACTGGATTCAATGTAGGACTTGTAGCCGATTTAAAGCTTCAAGAATACGTGAGTTTGCGATTTGAACCCGGACTTTACTACACAAAAAGGGATTTACAATATCCTGAAAGTTATTTTTCAGCAACAACACCAACACCTTCAGACAAACTAAGGGAAGTAAACAGCACCTATCTCCATTTTCCTTTATTGCTGAAATTTTTGGCTCTTAGAACAGGGAATGTTCGGCCCTATATTTTAGGTGGGGTATCGACTACTCTAAATTTATCGAGTAATTCAAAATCAAAAGAGGACAATCTACAACAACGCTTTAGGGTAAAGCCCTGGACTCAAAATTATGAGTTGGGTTTTGGCATCGATATCTTTTCTGAATATTTTATTTTCTCGCCTTCCATCAGGGGCGTTTTCGGACTTAACGACGAATTAATTCGCGATTATGATGACTTAAGTCCTTGGACAGGGAATATAGAATCAATGAAAACCAGAGCTATTTTCATCAATTTTACTTTTCACTAAAAAACAATGTGCCGTTTTATATCACCTTAGAAAATCGGAACACCAAACCTCGCCACTAAACTCTTCGGAACTCACTAAGAACAATTGCGGTGGCGGTAGCAACATTTAGACTTTCCGTTTTTTGAAGGGAACCGAATCGAGGGATTGTCAACCTATTTTTGATTAATTTTTCAAGTTCTGGAGAAATTCCATTAGCTTCATTGCCCATAACAATAATGCCTTCTTGAGGCAAATCCGTTTTATAAATAATATTCCCCTGCATAAAAGTGCCAAAAACGGGTAATTGGGTTTGGCCAATAAAATTTTCCAAATCAATATAATTTACATTCACCCTGGCAATGGAACCCATTGTGGCCTGAACTACCTTTGGATTGTAAATATCGACAGCATCCTTGGAGCACACTATTTGATCAATACCAAACCAGTCGCACAATCGCAATATAGTGCCTAAATTTCCGGGATCACGTATGGAATCAAGAGCAAGAATTAACCCGGATTCGATTATTTTTTTCTCGATTGGAATTCGAAAAACTGCCAAACAAGAATTTTGCGTTGCCAAAGCGCTAATTTTTTTCAATTCATTTTCGGAAATTAAGGTTTTTTTGTCCTGCGAAACTTCCTCAAAGTCGTTTTGGGTGGTATACAAATGAACCAATTCAAAATTTGATTCTACCAATTCTTGAATTACCTTTATGCCTTCGGCAAAAAACAATTGATTGGCAAATCGCTGTTTTTTTTGCTGTAAACTTGTTATAAGTTTTATTTGGTTTTTACTAAGCATAAAATAATGTACTTTTGAATTAAATATTTTCGAACACTTGAAAAAGATTAGCACAAAAATAGCAGCATTTATCCTAATTGCAACTATAATCGCGGCATGTAATACCGTAAAACGAGTTCCAAACGGCAAATACCTCCTGACTAAAAATAAAATTTTGGTGAATGGTGTAGCCAGTAAAGATGAAAATGTATTTAATCAACTCTATCAAAAACCAAACAGCAGCCTACTTGGCAATCATTTGCGTTTGAATTTATTTAACCTTGCCAATCCAAATCCAGACTCTACTTACCAAGCCAAGTTTGCCAATAATCCCAGAAAATACGAACGGAAATCGAAATGGCTTTCCGCAAAACAAGTGGATCGGCTTGGGAAATCTTTTTGGCATCACGGCATTCATGATTTCTTAAAAAAAACAGGAGAACCACCCGTTATTATTGACACCGTGAAAACAAATAAATCAGTGCTTCGACTGAAATACTATTATTTTAACGATGGCTTTTTTAATGTAAAAGCAACATATAAATCAGATACTTTAAGTGCCAAAAAAGCTAAAATAAAATATACTGTAACTACGGGAAAGCCCTATTTTTTAGATTCTTTGAAAACAACCATCCAGACGCCGGTTTTAGACTCGATGTTTCAGGCAACAAAATCAAACTGTCTTCTAAAATTGGGAAAGCAATACAATACATCCTTTTTTGACACTGAAAAAAATAGGATTTCAGACTATTTTAGAAACAATGGTGTGTATCATTTTCAGCCTAATAATGTGACTTTTGACATCGACACCATTAGTAACGAGAATAAGGCAAACGTGAATTTGATTATAAATGATTATTCCTATCAAGAAAACGATTCCACTAAAACCGAACCCTTCAAAATATACAAGATAAGCGATGTGTATATTTACACCGATTACTCGCCCACCAATACCAACACAATCTCTGATAGCACTTCCTACAACAACTTCCATTTGTACAGCCACAACAAATTGAAGTACAAACCACGCGCCTTAACCGACGCTGTTTTTATTACAAAAGGAGGTTTATTTGCCGACAACAAAACCGTTTTAAGCTCTCGATATTTAAACAACCTTAAAATTTTCAATTATCCAGCCATTCAATATGAGATTGATAAAAGAGATACGACTGCACATTCTTTGATTGCAAAAATATATCTGACCCCTCGCAAAAAATTTAGTTTTGGAAGCTCATTTGGTTTGACCCATTCGAACATTCAAGACTTTGGTGTTGGAGGGTCAACTTCACTGTCTATCCGAAATATTTTTAATGGTGCTGAAACATTGGAAATTGCAGCACGCGGAACTATCGGTTCCTCAAAAGATTTAGCAAATCCTAAAAATAATTTCTTTAATGTTTCAGAATATGGAATTGATTTGAAATTAAATTTTCCTAGGATTTTTATGCCTTTCCCCACAGAAAATATCATTCCCAAAAGTATGATTCCTTCAACGCTAATCGCCACCGGATTATCGACCCAAAAAAATGTTGGTTTGGATAAAGAAAACTTCACTGGCTCTTTGTCTTATCTTTGGACCCCTAAAAAAAATAACACGGCTCATCTTGACCTTTTTAACGCTCAATTTGTAAGGAACCTGAATCCTAAAAATTATTTTAATGTTTATGGCACTTCCTACAATGCCTTGAACGAGATTGGGAAAGTCTACAATTTAAACCCCTCTTATTTTGACATAAATGGTAATTTGAAAATTGAGGAAGGAACTGCTGGATTTACCAATGCTGTATTATCGGGAAATACAACCCTTGCACCGGCGGATAAAAACTATAAAACCGTAAAAAGCAATGAAGAACGAAGAGTCCGGCTTACAGAAAATGATTTTATTCTCGCCACCAGTTATACCTTCACCAAAACCACCAAAACCGATCTTAAAGACAATGTATTTTATCTTTTTAAGACAAAAATAGAATCAGCAGGCTCACTTTTGTCCTTGATTGCAAATGCATCAAATATGAAGAAAAAACAAAATGGCAATTATGAAATTTTCAATTTGGAATATTCGGAATATATAAAAACAGAATTTGATTATATCAAACACTGGGATCTATCCAAAGAAAAGGTGCTTGCCGTTAGAACCTTTTTTGGCATTGCGATTCCTTTTGGAAATTCAAACAATATTCCTTTTTCAAGGAGTTATTTTTCTGGAGGTTCAAACGATAACAGAGCTTGGCAACCCTATAGTTTAGGTCCGGGAAGCAGCGGCGCGGTAAATGATTTCAATGAAGCCAATATGAAAATTGCCTGCAGCGGAGAATTTAGATTTAAAATACTAGGACCTCTAAAAGGGGCATTATTCGCAGATGCCGGCAATATATGGAATGTACTGGATAATGTGGTTGACGAAAAATCAACTTTTAAAAATCTGAAAGACATAAAAAAAATAGCATTAGGCTCAGGATTTGGATTGCGGTATGATTTAAGCTTCTTTGTTGTTCGATTTGATTTTGGATTTAAGACCTATAATCCAGCGAGTGAAATTGGCAGACGATGGTTTAAAGACTATAATTTTGCTCAAACGGTTTTAAATTTCGGAATAAATTATCCTTTCTAATTCGCAATTAATTCCTATTTTTGCACAAAAAAACTAAAAAAATTATTATGGCTCATACTATCAAATCGGGAGTAGCTACAGGAGATCAAGTGCAAGAAATTTTTAAATATGCAAAAGAAAAAGGTTTTGCCCTTCCTGCTGTAAATGTAATCGGTTCAAGCACCATAAACGGTGTTCTTGAAACTGCAGCGAAATTAAACGCTCCTGTTATTATTCAATTTTCAAATGGAGGTGCACAGTTTAATGCTGGAAAAGGACTTTCTAATGTAGGCGAAAAAGCAGCAATCGCAGGCGGAATAGCAGGTGCTTTGCATATACATACCTTGGCTGAAGCTTATGGCGCTACTGTAATTTTACACACCGATCACTGTGCAAAAAAATTACTGCCTTGGATAGATGGTTTATTGGATGCTTCTGAAAAACATTTTGCTGCAACTGGAAAACCATTATATAGCTCTCACATGATTGATTTATCAGAAGAGTCTATCGAAGAAAACATCGAAATCTGTAAAGGCTATTTGGCGAGAATGAGCAAAATGGGAATGACCTTAGAAATCGAGCTTGGCATTACCGGTGGCGAAGAAGATGGGGTTGACAATTCAGACGTAGATAGCTCCAAATTATATACTCAACCTTCCGAAGTATCTTATGCTTACGAAGAATTATTAAAAGTAAGCCCAAGATTTACAATCGCGGCTTCTTTTGGGAATGTTCACGGGGTTTACAAACCAGGAAATGTAAAACTGACTCCAAAAATCTTGAAAAATTCTCAAGATTACGTTCAACAAAAATTCAATACTGGACACAATCCTGTTGATTTCGTTTTTCACGGAGGTTCTGGTTCTACACTAGAAGAAATCAGAGAAGGCATTAGCTATGGTGTTGTAAAAATGAACATTGACACTGATTTACAATTTGCATTTACGGAAGGTATTCGTGATTTTATGGTAGACAACATTGAGTATCTAAAAACTCAAATTGGAAACCCAACTGGGGCCGATGCTCCAAACAAAAAATATTACGACCCAAGAAGATGGTTGCGTGAAGGCGAAAGCACTTTCAATACTAGACTAGAACAAGCTTTTGCTGACTTGAACAACGTGAATACTCTATAACTTAAGACTTCGGACTTTAGATTTTAGATTTTTCGAAATCTGAAATCTACAATCTGAAATATGCAATCTGAAATAAATATGGCTTGGTTTAAAAGAACAGAAAAAGGAATTACAACGGCTACCGAAGACAAAATGGATGTTCCAAAAGGACTTTGGTACAAATCCCCTACTGGAAAAATTATTGATGCTGATGAATTAGCCCGGAATCTCTGGGTTAGCCCAGAAGATGATTTTCATGTTAGAATTGGCAGTGCCGAATATTTTGAAATTTTGTTTGACAATAATGAATTTTTGGAATTAGATGCCAATATGACATCCAAAGACCCCTTGCATTTTGTTGACACCAAAAAATATTCCGACCGCTTAAAGGATGTCATGGCTAAAACCAAATTGAAAGATGCAGTTCGTACTGGAGTTGGGAAATCAAAAGGGAGAGACTTAGTAGTTTGTTGTATGGATTTTGCCTTTATTGGCGGTTCGATGGGTGCGGTAGTGGGTGAAAAAATTGCTCGTGGTATAGATCATTCTATCAAAAACAACATTCCCTTTGTAATGATTTCAAAATCAGGCGGAGCCAGAATGATGGAAGCGGCGTATTCGTTGATGCAATTGGCAAAAACATCGGTAAAACTGGCGCAATTGGCCGAAGCAAAAATACCCTATATTTCTTTGTGTACCGACCCAACAACCGGAGGGACAACGGCTTCTTATGCGATGCTTGGTGATGTGAATATTTCTGAGCCTGGTGCATTAATTGGTTTTGCAGGTCCGCGAGTAGTAAAAGACACCACCGGAAAAGATTTACCGGAAGGTTTCCAAACTGCCGAATTTGTATTGGAACATGGTTTTCTGGATTTCATCACACCACGAAAAGAATTGAAAGACAAGATTAACTTGTATCTCGATTTGATACAAAATAATAGCATTAGATAAATCAAAAAATCCCGAGCAATGGACATGCCCCAAAAAGTTAGACACTATTTGGGGCATTTTTTATGGAAAGAAAAGTAAAGTATGATTATACATTTAAGTTAGAATTTTTTATTTCATTTTTAAAAAAATATTATCCGATTATTTTAACACTAAAAAATATTTTAATTAACTTTATATAATTATAAGTCAGATTCTTATGAAGTTTAGTTTAATAATTGAAACTATGGAATCCGTTTTTACCATGTTTCAGTGATTGTAACTATTTTTAAATGGAGAAATTTGAAACTTTAGAAAATATCAATCGGGCAACAGCGAAACTGAAGACCGATCAACAGCGGAACTGATGAAAATTAAATGTAAGTTATTATGAGAATTCAAAGATTAATTTCGGAAAAAGTGGTTTCATTACTAACATTGTTTATAATGGCAATCTCGTTAAGTGCCAATGCACAAACCAACTCGGCCTCTACCCAAAATGAAAAAATCAGTATCAATAAAAAGGGTGGGGTTTATGATTACGAGGGTAACAAATTAGGATTTATTACCAAAGAAAATATCGTGAAAGACAGCAAAGGTAAGACTGTTTACTTTATTGATGAAAATGGGAATGTTATTGATTCTAAAGGAAATAAGTTGGGTATGGCTAAAAAAAATGGTTCGTACTACAACATAAAAGGTGAAAATGTAGTTAATGTAGGAAAAACTGAAGGAGAAATGTGCGAAATACTAGATCCGAAAGGACATAGTATGGGTTCCGTACATAAAAATTACAAACTCCATGCCTGTGCAGCTCATTGCTTACTGATGAAGCAAAAGGGGAATAAGGTAAAATAATAAAAATAATTTTTTAACAAAGGTTCGTATTCACGAACCTTTGTTTTATAGCATAATTTCCAAAAGATCTAGGGAAAACAAATTCTTAAAATTCTATGTGAACTTTTATAAATAAAAAATAATTTTCAAAAACTATCATCAGTTTTTTTAAAAGACACCATCCTAAAAACTAATAAAGTTTCTTATTTTAGAATTTCTAATGGTGATAAGTTTTTTTATTTATTGTTTAATTAGTCCAAACCGTCGATAAGAAATGGTGTCCAACAACTCAACCGACACATCATAATAACCAAAAATGTTTTTTCCTAAATTACATTCCTGTTCTTATCGCTTCCACAGGATCGAGTTTAGAGGCCGTAATTGCAGGAAGAATTCCCGATATCAATCCGATTACCGCAGCTAGTCCAGTTCCTAAAGCAATATTTGCTATACTTAGAACAAACTCAAAATCCAATACCTTAGTCAAAATTATGGCAATAGCCCAAACCAATAACAAGCCTATGATTCCGCCTATTACGGAAAGAATAATGGCTTCAAATAGAAACTGAAACAGTATAAATTTGTTTTTGGCTCCCAGTGATTTTTGGATTCCGATGAGATTGGTGCGCTCTTTTACAGAAACAAACATGATATTGGCAATTCCAAAACCCCCTACAAGAAGAGAAAATCCGCTAATTATCCAACCTACTACATTCATTTGGGAGATGATTCCGTCTATCAAATCCGTAAACCCTGAGAAAACATTAATAAAAAAATTATCGATTGTTCCCGATTTCAAACCACGAAAGTTTCTTAATTTTTGAGAAATTTCTGCTTTATAAGCTTCCATATCTACCCCTTTTTGGGGTTTAAAAATAATTGCGTTTACCGATGCTTTATTATTGTCGCCATATAATTGCCTAACAAAGTTAACGGGAATAAAAGCTGAAACATCACGGTTGTTTTGAAGCAATGTAGCTCCTTGTTTTTTTAAAACCCCAATTATTGTAAATCGCTGCCCATACAAACGTATTTTTTTACCAATAGGGTTTGCCTCACCAAATAATGTTTTTGCAATTTCATCGCCTATAACAATGACTCTGGCTGCAGAATTGGCCTCAGACTCGGTATAATATCTCCCCTTTTCAAATTCAAGTCCTTGAATATCGATAAACTCATGCGAAACCGGAATAATAGTAACATCGCTGGCAATTTTGGACTCATATTTAATAGATTCGCTTTTGGTGAATATTTGATAGCCCAATTGTGCCGTATGGGTCATGGCGCCTTTTAAATAAATATATTCGTCATATTTTACATTGGGAAACTGCTCCCTTTTCCATTGCGGAATAGAAGAAGGGCCGAAGGACATTTTCATCAAGTAAATAGTATTTTTATCTAAACTACTCAAATCTTTAGTGATTTTTCTGTTCAAGGAATCCACAGCGGCCAGCACAGCAATAATTGAAAATATCCCAATAGTTACCCCAAGCAACGATAGAAGAGTACGCAATTTATTGTTTCGCAAGGCATTCATGGCAAAGCGAAAACTCTCATTCAACAATCTAAAATAAATTAACATAAATACATAATTTGTGTTATGGTAAAATTCAGAAATTATTATTCAAGAACCTAATGAAATTACACTTGAAAATTTGTTTCCATTTTTGAAATATTGTTAAACAATACCATTGCATTTTTATGCAAAAAAACTACTTTTGCACCATTAAATTCTAACTACATAATGAATACTACAAAAACGATTAAATCCGCTTTAATTTCAGTCTTTTCAAAAGAGGGCTTAGAACCAATCATAAAAAAATTACACGAGCAAAATGTTATTTTTTACTCCACCGGAGGCACCGAAGAATTCATCAAAAATATAGGTATTCCAGTTGTTCCGGTTGAAGATGTTACCTCCTACCCATCGATTCTTGGCGGAAGGGTGAAAACATTACACCCGAAAGTTTTTGGTGGAATTCTAAATCGTCAGGACAATGAAACCGATGTCCAGCAAATGCAGGAATATGACATTCCTCAAATCGATTTGGTGATTGTGGATTTGTATCCTTTTGAAAAAACGGTAGCTTCGGGAGCAAGTGAAGAAGACATCATCGAAAAAATAGATATTGGTGGCATTTCACTAATTCGCGCTGCCGCAAAAAACTTCAAAGACACGGTAATTGTTCCATCTGTGGCCGAATATCGTTTGCTTTTGGATTTGATTACCAATCAAAACGGAGCGACAACATTAGAAAACAGAAAATTATTTGCCACAAAGGCATTTCACGTTTCATCCCATTACGATACGGCAATTTTCAATTATTTTAATACGGACGAAACTGTATACAAAACAAGCATCGCAAATGGGCAAATTTTAAGATACGGTGAAAATCCTCATCAAAAAGGATTTTTCTTTGGCGATTTTGATGCGATGTTCAAAAAACTGCACGGAAAAGAATTGTCTTATAACAATTTATTAGATGTAGATGCAGCAGTCAACCTAATAAATGAATTCAAAAATGACGGACCAACATTTGCCATTTTAAAACACAATAATGCTTGTGGTTTAGCGACAAGAGAGACTATTAGTGAAGCTTATGATGTAGCTTTGGCTTGTGATCCCACTTCTGCATTTGGCGGAGTTTTGATTTCCAACACAAAAATAGATGTCAAAACTGCCACTGAAATCAATAAATTATTCTGCGAAGTGGTCATCGCTCCAAGTTATGAAGAGGCGGCAATTGCCATTTTACAAGAAAAGAAAAACCGAATACTATTGGTTCAAAACGAAGTAGAATTGCCACAAAAACAAGTGAGAACTTGTCTTAATGGAATTTTGGTTCAAGAGAGAAACACTATCACCGACACAAAAGAAGGCTTAAGAACTGTTACGCTAACGACCCCAAGCGAACAAGAAATTAAAGATTTACTATTTGCTTCAAAAGTGTGTAAAAATACAAAATCCAATACGATTGTTTTTGCTAAAAATGGAACTTTAATTTCGTCTGGAACAGGTCAAACGTCAAGAGTTGATGCCTTGTTGCAAGCTATCGAAAAAGCAACAGTTTTTGGATTTAGCCTAAAAGGGGCTTCCATGGCGAGTGACGCTTTTTTCCCTTTTCCGGATTGTGTCCAAATCGCAAAAGAGGCGGGTATAACTGCGGTAATTCAACCTGGAGGATCTATAAAAGACGAATTGAGCATCAATTATTGCAATGAAAATAAAGTTGCAATGGTATTTACAGGAACGCGTCATTTCAAACATTAATTTGTTTAGCTTTGTACGTTAAAAATATTTAACTTTTTAAACCCAAAAAACGTATGGGATTTTTTGATTTCATGACCGAGGATATCGCGATAGACCTTGGTACCGCAAATACTTTAATCATACACAATGATAAAGTCGTTATAGACAGTCCATCCATAGTTGCCCGTGATAGAGTTTCGGGAAAAATCATTGCTGTTGGTAAAGAAGCTAATATGATGCAAGGTAAAACCCACGAAAACATTAAAACGATTAGACCCTTGAAAGATGGAGTAATTGCTGATTTTGATGCTTCCGAAAAAATGATTAGCATGCTTATAAAAAGTATTCCTGCTTTGAAAAAAAGAATGTTTACTCCAGCATTAAGAATGGTGGTTTGTATTCCTTCGGGCATAACGGAAGTGGAAATGAGAGCGGTGAAAGAATCTTGCGAAAGGGTAAATGGTAAGGAAGTGTATTTGATACATGAACCAATGGCCGCAGCTATAGGTATTGGCATCGATATTATGCAACCCAAAGGAAACATGATTGTTGACATAGGCGGTGGGACAACAGAAATCGCCGTAATCGCCTTGGGGGGAATTGTATGTGACAAATCGGTAAAAATTGCTGGTGACGTTTTTACCAATGACATCGTGTATTACATGCGAACTCAACACAATCTTTTTGTTGGGGAAAGTACTGCCGAAAAAATAAAAATTCAAGTTGGAGCCGCTGTGGAAGATTTAGAAACACCTCCAGAAGAAATGTCAGTTCAAGGTAGAGATTTACTTACCGGAAAACCAAAACAAGTAGCCGTTTCCTATCGCGAAATCGCCAAAGCTTTGGACAAGTCAATACAACGTATTGAGGATGCAGTAATGGAAACCCTATCTCAAACTCCGCCAGAATTAGCTGCAGATATATACAATACGGGTATTTATCTTGCAGGAGGTGGATCGATGTTAAGAGGTCTTGATAAAAGAATTTCACAAAAAACAGATTTGCCAGTTTACATTGCCGAAGATCCATTAAGAGCTGTAGTACGTGGAACTGGAATGGCGCTTAAAAACCTTATAAAATTTAAAAGTATCCTTATAAAATAACAAATACTAAATTTCAAATTTAGTTTGCTTTTAATCTGTAAATTGGGGTTTTACATTTAAAAATTTTAAAATTTTAATTTTATAAAATGCAGCAAATATTTAATTTTATTCTAAAAAACAGTAATAGATTACTGTTTTTGCTGCTTTTGGTTATTTCATTATCCCTCACCATTCAGTCCCATTCGTATCACAGAAGCAAAATTATAAGTTCAGCCAATTTTTTGAGTGGAGGAGTTTATGAAAAAATCAATAACATCAGTGAATATTTGAATTTAAGGACGCAAAACGATGCGCTTGCACAAGAAAACGCAAGATTAAGAAGTGTTCTTTTTAACGCCAAAGACACCACCTCAGCCCCAAAATTGGATAGTATAAAAGGATTGCATCTTACGGACATTATCGTTTCAAAAGTGATTCACAATTCCTATAATTCACATGAAAATTATTTAACCCTAAATTCCGGAAGCCTGCAAGGCGTAAAATCGGATATGGGGGTAATCAATAGTTTAGGAATTGTAGGGATTATAGACAATACCTCCCCAAGATATGGCACGGTACTAAGTTTATTGAATATAAAATCCCAAATAAACGCAAAAATCAAAAAATCAAACCATTTTGGTTCGTTGGTTTGGAACGGCAAAAGCACTGGCTTTGTGCAGTTAATTGATATTCCTAGATTAGCGGCCATTCGAAAAGGAGACACTATCGTAACTGGAGGGCAATCGGTTATATTTCCCGAAAACCTCAATATCGGAACTGTTGACAAAATCTATATTGACAATCAAACTAATTATTACACTTTGGATATTAAACTTTTTAATGACATGACCAATCTGGGCCACGTGTATATTATAAAAAGCAAAGATCGCGAAGAAATTATTAACCTGGAAAAGGGAGAAAAAAATGAATAGTGCTTTGTTCGTCAATATTTTTCGTTTTATACTGTTGTTGACGGTACAGATCATTATTTTCAATAATATGAATTTTTTGGGCTATATCAGTCCGTTCCCTTATATTCTATTTATCATATTATACCCCGTAAACGGGAATAAATCCGGACTCCTTTTTGCTAGTTTTTTTCTCGGACTTATTCTGGACATGTTCAGTAACTCTGGTGGGATTCATGCGGCTGCTTGTGTGCTTTTGGCTTATTACAGACCTTATCTATTCCGATTTTCTTTTGGTTTAAGCTATGAGTACCAAACCGTAAAATTAAATGATGATTTAACCCCCGAAAGATTTTCTTTTATATTGCTCTCGGTCATCATTCATCATACCACATTATTCTTGTTGGAAGCCTTCCGAATCAGTTTCTTTTGGGATGTCCTACTTCGAACCTTATTGAGCACTATTTTTACAATTCTAATCTGCATCATAATCATTTATCTTACTAAGTCTAACAGAAGATGAGAAAAGTCTTGCTACCTTCCTTAATTATTATTGCAACTTCATTACTTGTAATACGATTATTTTATCTGCAAGTCATTAATGATTCTTTTAAACTAAAGTCTGATAATAATGCCATTAAAATAAAATATGATTATCCTGAAAGGGGCTATATTTATGATCGAAAGGGTAAGTTATTGGTTGCCAACCAGCCTTCTTATGATATCATGGTCATACCAAGAGAAATAAAAAACTTAGACACCTTGGAATTTTGTGAATTATTGGACGTCACAAAAGAAGATTTCATTAAAAAAATTGCCAAAGCTAAGGTGTACAGTCCCCGACTGCCATCGGTTTTTTTAGCCCAGCTGAATAAAAAAGAGTTTGCGGCATTTCAGGAAAAGATTCGGAAATACGAAGGTTTTTATATTCAAAAACGTTCCCTTCGAGATTATCAAGTGAATTTTGGAGCTAATGTTTTTGGATTCATCACTCAAGTTAACGACAAATTGATTGCCAAAAATCCATATTATAATAGCGGGGATTTAATAGGCAGACAAGGTGTTGAAGAAAGTTACGAAGAGATTCTTCGTGGGATAAAAGGAGTGAAATATTACCAAAAAGACAAATACAATCGAGAAATCGGCTCCTTTAAGGAGGGGAAATATGACACCGTTGCTTTGCAGGGCAAAGACATTAATCTTACCATAGACCTTGAACTTCAAAAATATGGCGAAGAATTAATGATAAATAAGAGGGGTGGAATTGTAGCTATCGAACCTAAGACTGGTGAGATATTGGCATTGGTTACAGCGCCATCTTACGACCCTTCCATATTGGTAGGGCGCCAACGATCTAAAAACTACACTTTATTGTACCATGATTCAATAGCAAAACCTCTTTATGACCGGGGACTTTTAGCAGAATATCCTCCAGGCTCCCCTTTTAAAATTCTGACAGGACTGGTTGGTTTACAGGAAAAAGTAATAAACGAACAAACTACTTTTATGTGTCATCATGGTTTTAGTTACGCCAGAGGGCGCTTCATGAAATGTCATGGTTTTGGGCCACATCAACTGCATAATGGGATCTACAACTCATGCAATACCTATTTTGGCAATACTTACATGAGAACCATTAATAAATATGTAAGTGCTCCTTATGCTGTTGACGTTTGGAGCAAACATGTTAAAAGTTTTGGACTTGGACAGTTTATGGGTTATGATTTACCAACGGGGAGAAAAGGCAAAGTCCCAGATTCAAAAACCTATAAAAAAATGTATCCTGATTGGCGATGGGATAGTAAAACCATTGTATCCAATGCCATTGGGCAAGGAGAAGTATTGATGACGCCTATTCAGCTCGCTAACATGATGTCGGCTGTGGCAAATGAGGGGTATTATTTCACTCCCCACATCATCAAGAGAATTAAAGCCGAAAAAATTGACCCGAAATTTACAACAAAACATGTAACCTCAATAGACAAAAAATATTTTAAGCCTATGATAAGTGGCTTATTCGATGTTTACAATCTTGGAACTGCACATGGTTTGAATGTGGAAGGCATTGATATTTGTGGCAAGACGGGGACTGCTGAGAATTTTGCGAAGATTGGTGGCGTAAGAACAAAACTAGAAGACCACTCTATTTTTGTGGCTTTTGCACCAAAAGATAATCCAAAAATCGCCATAGCCATTTTGGTGGAAAACGGCGGATATGGAGCTACAATTGCGGGTCCAATAGCCAGTTTGATGATCGAAAAATACCTCAGACATAAAATAACGAGAACCGACTTGGAAAAAAGAATACTAGAAAGAAGCTTGCAAGATCGATATGCCAAATTAGGTGGACAATCGGAAGCAGTTAAACGTGAAATGAGAAAAAGGGATTCCATTCTAAAAAAGAATATAACCACTCCAATACTAAAATCAAGTTCCACTAAAGAAAATTAATAAGTGATTCATTTAAAATGAAAAATCAAAGCATAACGAACAATCTCGACTGGATTTGCATCATCATCTATGGCTTATTAGTGCTCATGGGTTGGCTGAACATCTATTCCTCTTCGTTGTCCTCTTTGGAAGGCACTTATGAAAAACAACTTATATTTATCACATTAACCATTCCTTTGATTTTTATTGTCCTTTCAGTTGATGGGAAATTTTATGAAAAATACGCCACCATCATTTTTGGAGTTTCCTTACTATCCCTGGCAGGGTTGTTTGTTGCCGGTAAAACCATAGCGGGACAACGTTGCTGGTATGCCATCGGAAGCTTTACCCTACAACCGTCAGAATTTGCGAAAGCAGCTACAGCATTGGCATTAGCCAAATACCTAAGTGATTCCCAAATCAATTTAAAGGACATTAACAGGCAAATACAGGCATTACTCATTGTGTTTCTTCCCGTGATTTTAATATTACCGCAACCCGATCCGGGAAGCGCCTTGATTTATAGTATCTTTATTATTATTTTGTATCGTGAGGGATTGCCTTCTTGGTATGTTTGGACAGGTTTTATTACTATCCTTTTGTTTGTGTTAACACTTATATTACAACCACAATATGTAATTCTGCTAGTGCTAATCACCATTGGATTAATTCATTTTAAGTCAAGGTTGTCCGAAAGAAATATAGTTTTGAGCAGTATACTTTTTGTCCTGATTTCTGGATTTGTACTATCCGTGAATTATGTTTTTACCCAGGTATTCAAACAGCATCATAGGGATCGATTTAACATATTGCTGGGCAAATCAGTAGACATGAAAGGCATAGGATACAATACCAATCAATCCGAAATAGCTATTGGATCCGGAGGTTGGTTCGGGAAGGGATTTCTTGAAGGAACGCAAACCAAAGGAGGTTTTGTGCCCGAACAACACACTGATTACATCTTTACAACAGTAGGCGAAGAATGGGGTTTTATAGGCTCACTTTTTGTAATCGGCTTGTTTGTAGGATTATTTTTGAGGCTGATTTACCTGGCCGAAAGACAAAAAACCAAATTTAGTAGGGTATATGGTTACTGTGTGGCTGGGATTTTATTCATTCATTTCTTTGTAAATATTGCCATGGTATTGGGGATATTCCCAACGATTGGCGTACCCTTACCCTTCTTTTCCTATGGGGGCTCGGGTCTTTGGGGCTTTACCATTTTACTCTTCATTTTTATAAAAATGGATGCCAACAAAGTGAATGAGTGGTAGTGATTTCTTCTTGCTTTAAGTACTCTGACTTAAGATAAAAGTAAAAACTTTGTGTATCAGGGGTTTTATGATTTTAATACCAAACACATATATTATATAGTCCAAATTTCATTTAAAAATATATATTTA
>CAZHVE010000019.1:0-31824 GCA_964535705.1 uncultured Flavobacterium sp. | reverse complement strand
AATCGTTAAATTACTGTATTAAAGAAAAAGGACTGAGTGTTCATGCTTATGTATACATGACAAGCCATATTCATTTAATAGTTACAGCATTTGATGGAGAATTGCAAAATGTGATACGGGATTTTAAAAAATTTACTTCTAAGAAACTAATAGAAGCTATTCAAGAACATCCTGAGAGTAGAAGAGAAACCTAACGAAGTGGTTCGGCGGAGCCAATGGCTTTTACGAAAATTTAGTTATGAAGCTCAAAAATCTGGAAGAGCAAAGAATTACAAACTGTGGCAGGATGGTTTTCACCCTATTATTTTAGATACTTTAGAAAAAATTGAGCAACGCGTAAAATATATTCATTATAATCCTGTCGAGGCTGAAATTGTTTTTCAAGAAAGAGATTATGTAAATAGTAGTTATAGAAATTATGAAGAAGACAGCACTGTTTTTTGTAATGTAAATATAGAGCCTTTGTGGTAAAATGTTTTATGACCCGCGTTGCAAACGCTTTGCATGGTAGACAAATGAAAGTAGGTACTCGTCGCAGACGAGCACCAGTGGCGTACTCGTCGCAGACGAGCACCAGTGGCGGTATCCAAGCGATAGGGGGATAAAATCTTATTTATTTTTAATCCATGACCATTTCTGGGATTTCTCCTCCGATAATCAAAGTGGCTTCGGTGGAAGCGATGATGTGTTCCACCGAAATGCCTGGCGCTCGTTCCAAGAGTTTAAAGCCTTTTGGAGTGACTTCTAAAACGGCAAGTTCCGTGACTACTTTTTTCACACAACCCACGCCCGTTAAGGGCAAAGTACATCGTTTCAAAATCTTTGATTCGCCCGCTTTGTTGATGTGCATCATGGCTACGATTATATTCTCGGCCGAAGCGACTAAATCCATAGCGCCGCCCATTCCTTTGACCATTTTTCCGGGGATTTTCCAGTTGGCAATGTCGCCGTTTTCGGCCACTTCCATGGCGCCCAAAATGGTTAAATCGACGTGTTGCCCGCGAATCATCCCGAAACTTATTGCCGAGTCAAAAAAACTCGCTCCCGGCAGGGTGGTGATGGTCTGCTTTCCGGCATTAATTAAATCGGCGTCTTCTTCGCCTTCAAACGGGAAAGGTCCCATTCCCAGAACGCCGTTTTCACTTTGAAACTCTACGTCAATTCCCTTTGGGATATAGTTTGCCACCAGCGTTGGGATACCTATTCCGAGGTTTACGAAATAATTGTGTTTTAATTCTTGTGCGATTCGTTTTGCGATTTGATTTTTATCTAAAGCCATGATTATGCTTTTTTACGAGTGGTACGTTGCTCAATTCTCTTTTCGTATTTCTCGCCTTGAAAGATGCGTTGCACGAAGATTCCGGGAATGTGAATTTGGTTGGGATCGAGTGTTCCGACTTCTACCAATTCCTCGACTTCGGCGATGGTGATTTTGGCGGCACCAGCCATACAGGGGTTGAAATTTCGGGCAGTTCCCTTGAAGATGAGGTTTCCTGCCGTGTCGCCTTTCCAAGCTTTTACGATGGCAAAATCGGCTTTGAAAGCCAATTCCATTAGGTGCATTTTTCCATTGAATTCTCGGGATTCTTTGCCAATGGCAACCTCTGTTCCAAAACCGGCAGGAGTAAAAAAGGCAGGAATTCCGGCTTGGGCTGCGCGACAACGTTCGGCTAAGGTTCCTTGTGGAAGGAGTTCCACTTCGAGCTCTCCGGATAGCATTTGGCGTTCGAATTCGGCATTTTCTCCAACATAGGAAGAAATCATTTTCTTGATTTGGCGTTTTTGTAATAGCAATCCAAGCCCAAAATCATCAACGCCAGCATTGTTCGAAATGCAGGTCAAGTTGTTGGTTTCTTTTTTTACCAATTCGGCAATGGAGTTTTCAGGAATGCCACAAAGGCCAAAACCACCCAACATTAAGGTCATCCCGTTTTCGATTCCCACGAGTGCGTCTTGAACGTTGTTTACTTTCTTGTTGATCATAATTATAAAATGATTTTTTAAACCATTAAGGAATTAAGGATATTAAGTTTTACAAAAGTTTCATTCTAAAAACAGATGCATTAGCCCTAATAGAAGTGTAAATCCTTATGTGCCGGTGTTCGGCACCTAAGATTGAAACGGATAGCAGGAAATAGCTCCTCCTCATTATAAATCTAATAACAACAGCGTACTTGCTACAAATCGAATTCCCCCGTATCCTGTTGAATATCGGTGGTGTCTTTTACTTTTGGGGCGGAATAACAATCTACTTTTATGGAAAGATTTGGTGGCCTATCGAAATCTTCTTTGGAAACCTTAAGGTTTTCATCCGCATAACAAAGTTTCATAAAATAAGCCCAAACGGGAAGTGCTGCGGTTGCACCTTGGCCATATGTCAGACTTTTGAAACGAGCGGAACGGTCTTCGCATCCTACCCAAACTCCGGTTACTAGATTTGGAACCATTCCCATAAACCAACCATCGGATTGGTTTTGGGTCGTTCCTGTTTTTCCTGCAATTGGGTTGGTAAATGAGTAAGGATAACCTGTCCATCGGTTGTCGCCACTCCCCCCACCTTGGGTACGCAATCTTGCGCCAGATCCCCCTTCAGTAACTCCCTCGAGTAATTTGATAACGGCAAAAGCAATGTCTTTATTTAGCACATCGTGTGATTCCGGAATGGGCTCATAAATCACAAGGCCACTTTTGTCTTCTATTCGAGTGATAAATTGTGGTTTTACATAAACGCCCTGGTTGGCAAAAGTGCCGTAAGCGGCCACCATATCTTCCACCGTAATGTCAACGGCGCCGAGCGCTATGGAGGGCTGCACGGGGATTTCGGATTTTACTCCTAATTTGTGTGTTAACTCCACTACCGCCTCAGGACCCGTTTTGTCTATTAATTTTGCAGAAATTGTATTGATAGAATTAGCTAATCCTTGTTTCAAGGTAACCATTCCGCGGTATCTGTTGTCTGAATTTCGAGGTTCCCAATCCGCGGTAACGTGATGACGTCCTTTGCGAATTATAAATGGGCCGTCAACAATAGTGTCACATGGCGACATATTTAGTTGTTCAATGGCGGTGGCATAAACAAACGGTTTGAATGTGGAACCCACTTGTCGCGCGCCTTGTCCTACGTGATCGTACTGAAAATATTTGTAGTCGATGCCTCCAACCCAAGCTTTTATGCTACCTGTTTGCGGTTCCATAGCCATCAAACCGGATTGCAGGAAATGTTTGTAATACCGGATGGAATCCAATGGCGTCATGATAGTGTCTCTTTCCCCTTTCCAGGTAAATACCTTCATCTTCGTTTTTTGGTTAAAAGACGCTATAATTTCATCATCACTTTTTTCCATTTCCGCCATAACTGTCCAACGATAGGACGCTTTCATCGCTTGTTTGAGGATGCGTTGGGTTTCGGCATCAGAGATGTTTACAAAAGGAGCGTTTTTATTGGTTTTAGCCTCGATAAAAAATTGTTCCTGAAGGTTTGCCATGTGTTTTTCAACGGCTTCTTCGGCGTGTAATTGCATTCTGGAATCGATAGTAGTAAAAATTTTCAAGCCGTCTTTGTAGATGTTATAATCCGAACCGTCCGGCTTTTTATTTTCTTCTACCCATTTTTTCATATAGTCCCGTAAATATTCTCTGAAATAAGTTGCCGTTCCTTCTCGGTGGCTTTCCAATTTAAAATGCAAGGTGATAGGCAATCTTTGTAGTTTTTCCTTTTGACTTTCCGTAATTATACCTCCTTTTTCCATTTGAGAAAGCACCACATTTCTTCGGTTTTTTACGCCTTGAGGATTTTTCACGGGATTGTATAATCCTGAATTTTTAAACATTCCGACTAATATTGCCGATTCATCCATAGTTAAATCTTTTGGTTCTTTAGAGAAATAAGTTTTTGCAGCTGAGCTTACTCCTACGGAATAATTGCCAAAATCATAGACATTGCAATACATAGCGATGATTTCGTTTTTGGTATATTGTCTTTCCAAGCGAATGGCAATAATCCATTCTTTTACTTTTTGCACCATTCTAAAAGGCAAAAATTTCGAACCCTCCCCATGGAATAATTGTTTGGCTAATTGTTGGGTCAGAGTACTTGCTCCACCGCTTGTTCCTAAACTGGAGATGGCTCTCAAAGTTCCTCTGCCGTCAATTCCTGAATGTTCGTAAAAACGTTCGTCTTCAGTTGCCACTAAGGCTTGTACAAGGCTTTTTGGCAAGTCGGAATATTTTAACAGTGACCTGTTTTTTTCGAAATATTTCCCCAAAATTTCCCCATCAGACGAGATGATTTCGGTAGCCAAGTTGGAATCCGGATTTTCTAAATCTTCGAAGGAAGGCATTGAACCAAAAAGACCCCAAGAGGCAAATAAGAAAAATACCAGAATTCCCCCCAAACCATAAAAGAAAACCTTCCAGAATTTCTTTTTATAGTAATTAATGTCTTTTTCTTCGATGTTTGCCTTACTATTTTTTTTTCGAGTAGCCATAATTATGTCTTAATCTATTTTTTCTATTCTAAAGCCCACATCCGTAATGCCTTGTAAAGCTTTCACTCCAGGGACTTTTCCGTTTTCTCGAACCGCTTGTTTGATATAAACTTTGTATTTTCCTTTAAATCGTACCTTATCTTTATAGACAAGTTTACTTTCCTTTAAGTCCGTAAAACCATCGCCCAGAAGCGAACCATCGGGATTTGCCATTTGGTATTCCAGGGTGTCTACTTTGGTAAAACCATTGGGACTTTCTATGGCAACAATTAAAAAGAGATTGTTGAACGGATAGTCATTGTTGGCTCTTAAATTCACAAATAAATTGTACCTTTTTGTGGAATCTAATTCGGGTAAATCAAACGTTACAATACTGTCTTTATGCCATGCGCCTCCTACGGATTTGTATTGGTCGAAGGCCCTTTTTTTGTCACACGAAAAAAAGAGTGCCACAACCAAAAGCAGTAATGCACTATTCTTTATTCTCATTTTTAGTGATAATTATCGGTTTTCTGGCCTCCGCAGGGTTTTTATCATTTGCGACATTAGGCCTAGGATTGTTGTTTTGGGGGTTGTTATTGGCAACAATTAGATTTTGTCCACCCCCTTTGCGTTTTTTATTTGATTTATTCTTTTTCTTTGGTTGGTCAAAACGGGTTAGACTTTCTTGACCCATGGCGTTGTTGAAGTGTTTTTCAGGTTCTTGCACAACTTCAATTGCAAAATCTTCTAGTGAAGCCACTTTGTTTTTGAGTTTGTTTTCGGCAATGATTTCGTTTACTTGCTCTATTTTTAGCATGTGCCAATTGGCAAAATCATTGGTGTAAGCAAACCACATCAACCCTTTAAAAATATCTTGTTTCTGGCAAATGGCATCCCCTTTTTCGGTAACTAATTTGGTTTCAAAACTCGGAAAACCCTTTAGGGCATCCATATAAGTGTCGAGCTCATAATTTAGGCAGCATTTTAATTTTCCGCATTGTCCAGCCAGTTTTTGTGGGTTTAAGGACAATTGTTGGTAGCGAGCCGCTGAGGTGTTTACACTTCTAAAATCAGTCAGCCAAGTGGAACAACATAACTCTCTTCCGCAAGATCCTATTCCTCCTAAACGCGCTGCTTCTTGACGAAGCCCCACTTGCTTCATTTCAATTCTAGTGCTAAATGCTCCCGCAAAATCTTTAATTAAAAGACGAAAGTCAACACGGTCATTTGCGGTATAGTAAAACGTGGCTTTTGAGCCGTCACCTTGGAATTCAATATCGGAAATTTTCATTTCCAGTTTATGGGCAATAGCCAATTCTCTTGCCCGTACTTTCATGGGCTCTTCTTTATCTCTTGCGACAGACCAAATATCGATGTCTTTTTGTGATGCTTTTCTATATATTTTAGGAATCTCGTTGCTGGTGTGATTCACCCCTTTTTTCTTCATTTGGATGCGAACCAATTCACCGGTCAAGGTCACAATTCCTATGTCATGTCCAGGAGAAGCTTCGGTAGCAACGATATCTCCGATGCTTAGCGTCAGTTTTTCGGTGTTGCGGTAAAATTCTTTTCTTCCGTTTTTAAAACGGATTTCAATACAATCAAAAGAAGCTTCTCCGTTGGGTAAACTCATGTTCGAAAGCCAGTCGAAAACCGTTAATTTATTGCAGCTATCTGTGCCGCAAGTTCCATTATTTTTGCAACCCTTAGGCGCACCGCCATCAGAAGTTGAACAACTTGTACATGCCATAATTTTATATGTAGTATTGCGATTGACGCAATTTAAGTTCGTAAAACGATTAATTCGTAAAGATAGCAAAGATTTTAGATTTCAGATTTCAGATTTCAGATTTTTTAAAAAATAAAATCTTTTTTAAAAATGAATTATTCACCATTGAAAAGCGAATTCTTATTCTTTTATTATTTTGCAAATCACACTAAAATTTTGTATAATTTATCGGACAATCGAATTCTAAAAGGCAATTTAAAAGTGCAAGTATCCCCTGAAACGGCTTTTTCTGAAGCCATTTCGTTGACAAACATTTCGTCCAGCACCATTTGTTGTTCTCCGGTAGTGGAGCCTTTGATGAGAATGGTGTCGCCAATTTTGATTTCGTTTTCTTCAATTAGAAACTGTCCAATATTGGCTTTTGGATAGAAATGAGTTCCTTTTCCAATATATTTTTTTTTGACTTTCGGTTCTTTCTTTGCCCCTAGTTTAGGTTCTTCGGCAACAAAAACACCATTGTTTTTTAGGTTATTTTTGAAAGTCAATACCTCAGATTTTCCTTTTTTGAAAATTTTATTTCCGTTTTTGATTCCTCTTCGAATGGCTTTTTGTTCGTCTTCGGGAAGATGAATTACCGAAACACATTCGTCCGAACAACAACCTTCCATTTTTGATTGGCAAGATTCACATTGAATAAAAAGCAAATGGCACCCTTCGTTGGCGCAATTGGTATGCACATCACAGGCTTTGCCGCATTGGTGGCATTGCGATACAATATCGTCGGTGATTCTTTCGCCCAAGCGGTGATCAAAAACAAAGTTTTTTCCGATGAATTTGCTTTCCAACCCTTCGGCTTTGACTTGGCGAGTGTATTCGATGATTCCGCCTTCGAGTTGGTACACGTTTTCGAAACCTTTGTGTTTGAAGTAGGCGCTGGCCTTTTCGCAACGGATGCCACCGGTGCAATACATCAAGAGTTTTTTGTCTTGTTTATGTGCGGAAAGTTGTTCTTCGATAATGGGCAAACTTTCTCTAAAAGTGTCCACATCGGGTTTTATGGCATTGGTAAAATGTCCAATTTCTGATTCGTAATGATTTCTCATATCGACCACAATGGTATTTGGATCTTCGAGTAATTCGTTGAAATCCTTGGCTTTTAAGTGGATTCCAATGTTGGTCACATCGAAAGTTTCATCTTCCAGCCCATCGGCAACGATTTTGTCCCGGACTTTTACGGTCAATTTCAAAAAGGAATGATCGTCCTGCTCCACGGCGATATTCAAGCGAATGTCTTTCATAAAATTGTAGGCTTCAATAGTGTCTTTGAAGGCATAAAAATGATCAGCGGGAAGTGATAGCTGGGCGTTAATGCCTTCATTGGCTACATAAATTCGACCCAAAACCCCGAGCGGATTCCATACCAGAAATAATTCGTTACGGAATTGTGTTGGATTTTTAATTTGCGCATAAGCATAGAAAGACAGCGTGAGTCGCTGTTTTCCTGCATCATCAATTAGGATGACTCTTTCTGCTGCGCTTAATGTGTTGTACAGTTGCATGCTATAAACAATTAAGGTGAGAAAATACTTTGTCTTTTTTAAGGATAGGATGCAAAAATAGGGATTATTTTAGAAAAGGAATACTCTTCTGTTTCTAAAGTCTCTTACTAATTGGAATAGATTCAAATAGAATGGTTTTTTCCTTTCAGGGTTAAGATAAATTTTGGAAATATTAACATCTATTTTGAATATAATTTACTAACTTTCAGTTAAATAATAGATGTGTAATGTGCTTAATATAGGAAACGCATGATAATTTCTTTCGAAAAAAAAATACTCTTTGGATTCATCATCAATTTATTAGTTCTCATCGCCTCAGGATGGATTTTTGTCTCAAGACTAGACAAAGAAAGAAATAAAAGGATGGATTCCCTATTAGATTGGATCGAACTATCTTTGTTTGTTCTTTCAATGGTCTTATTAATTATTGTTTATTTTATTATTCAGGCCCAAATACGATCCATAAACAAATCCCAACAGGAACTTTTAGAAAACAAAAAACTACTTCAGTCTATTATTGATAACACTTCAAATCCTATTTTTATTAAAGGGATTAATGGACAATATTTATTAATTAATAAACAACATGAAATTTTATTTCATCATTCGATTCAAGAAATAGTAGGAAAAACTGATTACGATTTGTTGCCTAAGGAAGTGGCAGATGTCTACCGAAACTCTGATCTTGAAGCGGTAAAAGCATTGAAAGAAATTAAAATAGAAGAGAAGATTCAGCAAGAGGACGGACCTCACACGTATATTGCCGTTAAATTTCCCTTATTTGATGCTGAAGGAAGAGTTTATTCCATTGGCGGAATTTCCACGGACATTACCGAAAGAAAAAAACAAGAGGAATCAGCGTTAGCCGCAGACAAATTTTTTAAGATGTCCTTAGACATGATGATTATTGCTTCTGATAAATTTATTAAAATAAATCCCTCCGTAACTAAAACTTTAGGCTATTCTGAGCAGGAATTGTTTGGCAAACCCTTTCTTGATTTTGTGTATCCCGAGGATGTAGAAAACACTTTGAAGGAGGTCGCTAAGTTGAAGACGGGTGCCTTAACTATCAATTTTGAAAACAGGTATATGTGCAAGGATGGTTCCTTAAAATGGATTTTATGGTCTGCTTCTCCGGACACTGTAACGGGACTGTTGTATGCAGTTGCCCGTGACATTACCCAAATGAAGAATGATACTGAAAAGCTAAGTCTTTACACTAAAAAGGTAGAAGAAGATGAACGACAAATACAAGCGATTTTTGAGGGCGCCCCCGATCCGGTTTTTCTAATTGATTCAGAAAATAAAATTATAAGATGGAATATTAGAGCAGAAGCGGTTTTTGGATGGACTAAAAATGAGGTCATCGGAAAATTTTTGTATGATTTTATCATTCCTTCTCAACACAAAGAATCACAATTAAAAGAATTAGAACATTACTTATTAACAGGAGATGGGCCATACCTGAATCAAAAGCCAATTAAAATTGAAGTTATAAATAAACAAGGCAAAGTGTTTCCAATCTCCCTCAGTGTTAATCCTCTAAAATTGAATAACAAACTTTTTTATATTGGATTTGTTAGGGATATTACCGAAATAACTCAATTAGAAAATGAGCAACAGGCCATTAACAATGAACTTTATGAAAATGAGGAAAAAATGAGGTTGATTGTCGAAAATATTGGGGAAGGTATTATTGTTGCTAATGCCGAAAAAAAAATAGTATTGGCCAATACTATGGCCAATGAATTCTTTGGGGTTAAAGAGGATGATACAATAGCTCCAAATATTACAAACCATTTTGAGGTTTATTTTCCGGATCAAAAAACGACATATCCTCTGCAAAACCTCCCCATGGAGCGTGCCTTTAAAGGGGATGTTACAGACGATATTGATGTGATAATTTGGGACCCAGAAAAACAAGAAAAGAAACGAGTGCTTCTTAGTGGAAGACCATTGATAGACGATAATAATAAAGTGGTTGCTGCTGTGGTCACCATAAAAGACATTAGCAAATACAAACAACTAGAAGAAGAATTGAAAGAGACGGAATCAAAATACAGACAGTTAATAGGCTTTAAATCGGGAGAAATTAAATAAACCTAATACTTTTATTAAATGAAAACCGCGTTTTTTTAAATTTAACAAAACATCTTGTCAATTTATAACAGTACAAACTCCATTAACACATTTAACTTCGGTTGGTGGCATTACATACATACAATCAGATATTGCATTGGTTTGAATATTATGTAAATTATCCATTTCATTGTAGTTTTTCACCATTTCTTGTAATTCAGTCAAGTTGACACTATTAGGGAAAACTAAATAAGACCTTGGACCACCGCAAGGTTTTGAGCCAAAAGCAATATGGCTGCAGCCAATACTTTCGGAACAACTAAAACTATTTATATAATTTTCAATTTTCTGCTTTTTTGTTTCTAATTGTTCCGAAGTTATATTTTCGGAGGAGTCATTTGGGTCGGTACATTGAAAACTTTGCAATAAGATAGAAAGGACTATTATTTTAAAAAACCACTTCATAATTAAGGATATTAAAAGCTGTTTATAGGATAGTAAATTTAAAAAAAATATTGTAAAGTAGAAATCACAAAATGATTATTGAGGTTAATAAACGTAAAAAGCACTAAAAATTAATAGTGCTTTTGTAAATACAGAGTCAAAATGATTAGCAAAACTCGTCAAAAGCGTCTTTCAAGTTTTCGGCAATTAGTTCTGCAGGACGACCTTCAATGTGATGACGTTCTAACATGTGCACTAATTCGCCATCTTTAAACAAAGCCATACTCGGCGATGAAGGAGGAAAAGGGAACATGTGTTGGCGTGCTGCATCAACCGCTTCTTTGTCAACACCTGCAAAAACAGTGATTAAATGATCGGGTTTTTTAGACCCTTCTAAGCTCATTTTTGCTCCTGGTCGTGCATTTCTTGCCGCACAACCACATACAGAGTTTACTACAACTAGTGTTGTTCCTGGTGTTTTTATGGCGTTATTAACTGCTGAGGCACTATGTAAATCTTGAAAACCTGCAGCTGTTAATTCGGCTTGCATTGGTAATACCATTTCTTGTGGATACATATTATTTTAGGTTTAAAATTAAGGATTTTAGATTGCGGATTTCTACGCAAAATAATTATGCAAAGATATGGAGATTTCTAATTTGTCGAATGTTTGTAGTATAAAGTTTTGTTATAGTTTAATTAAATTTTAAATCGAAATGAATATCCTAAAGAAAGATAATAATTAGGCGAAGTTTTTGACAGCCCAAAGCCTCCCGAAATATCCAATTGATGATTCGGATGGAAGAGATAGGTTAAACCTGCATCCGTGCGATGATCGGGTTTATCCATTTGCGGAATAAATCCATATAATTCTATATAACCACCAATTTTTTCAGTAAAGGAATAACCTGATGTTAAGGTATAAATTAACGTTGGCTCGGGAGTTTCTCCATTCCATTCTGCACCAATATTATAGCTTAAAGATTGGTTTTCTGAGATTGTATGTTGCATTGTAAAACGAAATTCAGGGGCATAATAAAGAGTTTTTAAATCCTTTGATGCTAGATTTGGAATCCCGATATGCCCTATAAATGATGTGGTAGGAACTAATCCTTTTTCTTCGAAAAGGCTGGTTTTGAAACCTAGTAAAACGGGATTAATGCCATTTGTTCTTCCTAAATCATTTTTATCAATTGCATATTCTGTGATTAATCGCAGCTCAAAATGATTGTTTATTCCGAAACGGGTTAAAACAGTTGGAGCAACAAACGAACTTGATTTTTCATTGTTTTGCTCATAAGAAAAACCGTTTTCAAGTTGAAAATAATGACGTGGAGTTATAAACGGACATTCCGTTTGATCTGGCCTATCGGTTTGGATAGAAGGCAAATCTTGTGCAAATGTAATGTTTTGAAAAAACAAAAATAAAAGTGCAATTCTATAAAGATTTTTCATGTTAGCGACAAGATTAAATTTAGACAAAGCTAAAAAAATAATTACTCTTATCAAATAAAACACATATATTTGTTTTTTTAAATAGTTAATTAAATGGGAAAATCTTTAGAAGAAGTACACGAATCTGTATCGGCTCATAATAAAACATCTGCTTTCCGAAAAATAGTAGCCTTTTCCGGCCCTGCTTATCTGATTAGTGTCGGATATATGGACCCAGGTAATTGGGCGACAGATATTGCTGGTGGAAGTCAATTTGGCTATGCCTTAATTTGGGTTTTATTGATGAGTAACTTGATGGCGTTACTTTTGCAAAGTCTGAGTGCGCGATTGGGAATTGTTACCCAACGTGATTTGGCGCAAGCTTCCCGCGAAACCTATTCGCCATTTATCAATTATATTCTTTATTTTCTGGCTGAAATTGCCATAGCAGCCTGCGATTTAGCCGAAGTTTTAGGAATGGCCATTGGTATCAATTTACTGTTTGATATTCCATTAATAGAAGGTGTAATGATTACTGTTTTGGATACTTTTTTATTGCTTTTTCTAATCAATAAAGGCATTCGAAAAATGGAAGCTTTCATCATTGTATTAGTGGCAATCATAGGGTTTTCATTCATTTTTGAAATGCTATTTGCACAACCAGAAATGGATAAGGTAATTTATGGCTTGATTCCTTCGCTTCCAGGTGAAGCGGCATTGTATATTGCTATCGGGATTATAGGGGCAACAGTGATGCCACACAATTTGTATTTGCATTCGGCCTTGGTGCAAACCCGAAAATTAGACCGAAGTAAAGCGGGTATCAAGGAAGCTATAAAATATAATTTCATTGATTCAACCATCGCCTTAAACTTGGCCTTTTTTGTAAACGCCGCTATTTTAATTTTGGCTGCCGCCACATTTTATAAAAGTGGAATGTTTAATGTATCTGAAATTCAAGATGCACATCGATTTCTGGAACCACTTTTAGGAAGCAAATGGGCTCCAATATTATTTGCAGTTGCTTTGATTGCGGCAGGGCAAAGCTCTACTATTACGGGAACATTAGCAGGACAAATCATCATGGAAGGCTATTTGAATTTGCGTATTCAACCTTGGATTCGAAGAATTATTACCCGATTGATCGCCATTGTCCCAGCGGTTATTGTGATTTCGATTTTTGGGGAAGGGGTAACGGGAAAATTACTGATTTTGAGTCAGGTGATTTTAAGTTTACAATTGGGTTTTGCCATAATTCCGTTGATACATTTTGTGAGTGACAAATCTAAAATGAAGGGGTTTCACATCAGTAAACTAACTCAAACCGCTTCTTGGATTGTGGCGCTCATTATTGTTTCGCTTAATGCCAAACTGGTTATCGACGAAATAAAAGGCTGGCTAGAAACTTCTGAAAACCCAATTCTTTTATGGTTTACGGTAGTGCCGATAGCAATAGGTTTTTTGATTTTGTTGTTATATATAGTATTCAAGCCATTTGTCACTAAGATAAAACAGGATATTCAAAATCATTCGCCACACAATTTAAAATTGCAATTTTCTAAATCGGGGAGTTATTCGAAGAAGCGGATTGCTATTTCTGTAGATTTTTCCTCGGCGGATGAGGTCGCCTTAAACAACGCGTTTGAATTGGGCGGTATAAACGCTATATACACTTTGATTCATGTTGTGGAAACTGTAGGCGCCATGATTTACGGAAAAAACATCGAAGACCACGAAACCTTGATTGACGAAAAATTATTAGAAGAATACAAAGTGATGCTTTCTGAAAAAGGATTTAAAGTAGAAACAAAATTGGGATTTGGTAAACCAAATAAAGTCATTCCCGAGATTATTATTAAAGGTGATTTTGACGTTTTGGTTATGGGAACGCATGGTCATACGGGGTTTAAGGATTTAATTTTTGGAACGACAGTAGACAATGTGAGGCATAAAATTAAAATTCCGTTGTTTATTGTGAAAATTTAAAAACAGTATTAAGACAATACTATCAAGTATTATGACTTAGGTATTAATTGCATTTCTTTTTACTTCTAACCTCTAACCTCTAACTTCTAAATGACTTTTTCAGAAGAAAATTATCTCAAAACCATTTATCATCTCACAATTGTTTCAGACGCGGAAGTAAGCACCAATGCGATTGCCGAAATGATGGAAACCAAAGCATCATCCGTAACCGATATGCTTAAAAAGTTAGCCGATAAAGATTTGGTGAATTATATAAAATACCAAGGAGTTTCCCTGACCAATAAGGGAAAACTTACCGCCAAAATGATTGTGAGAAAACACCGGTTGTGGGAGGTTTTTTTGGTCGAAAAATTAAATTTTCCTTGGGATGAAGTTCACGATATCGCGGAACAATTAGAACATATCAAATCAGAAAAACTAATCAACAAACTCGATGATTTTCTGGGCAATCCAACCGAAGATCCACACGGCGATCCTATTCCCAATGCAAGGGGGCAAATCATTACCATCGAAAAACAGTTACTTTCGGAGTTGACAGAAAATCAAACCGGCATTTGTGTGGGAGTAAAAGATTCATCGTCTGAATTTTTGAAATACCTGGACAAACAAGAAATCGCTTTGGGTTCTAGAATTGAAATTATCGAAAAAGAAACTTTTGATTCCTCTTTAAAAATAATGGTTGATTCAAAGGAACTGATGATTTCGAATAAAATAGCGGGAAATTTATTTGTGAAGCTAATTTAGTTTCCGAAAACAGGACTATTTTCAATTCTAGAAAACACAATCCCAAACCGTCAAACCGGATCATTCTAAAACAAAAGGACGATTAGGAATTGCAATTTAAAAAAACCATCATCATAGAGTAAAGGGATATTGAATTTCCCCAATCAATTATTCGATTTAATAGTTTGATAGTAAGGCATAAAAAAAATCAAATGGCTAAATATTGAACTAATTATTTTGTTCCATTTTGGACAAATTTTATAAATTAATGGGATTTAAAAAAAAGTTATATTTTTAAAAAATGGGGAGTATATTTGCATTAATTTTTATGTAACAGTTTGAAGGTTAAATTGGGATTAACGATAGCGAAGCTATGTTCATTTGTTAATTTTCACCCTGTTTTTAATCACGGTAAGCCAAACCAATTCCTTTGCGCTCTCTAATACGTTTGTGACCGCTTCCTAGCTGGGGGAAGTATAAAAAGCAACAATTAATTATAAGTAGTACAATGATCAATAAAAACGCGGTAATTTATATTGCTGGTCATAACGGCATGGTCGGAAGTGCGATATGGCGCACCCTTTCTGCTAAGGGCTATACGAACCTGATTGGTGCGACAAGCAAGGAATTAGATCTCAGAAACCAACAAGCTGTTCGGGACTTTATCCAAAAAATAAAACCGGATGTTATCATCGATGCTGCCGCTAAAGTGGGAGGCATTTTGGCCAACAACAATTTTCCATTCCAGTTTTTGATGGAAAACATGCAAATCCAAAACAATCTAATCGATACAGCCCACCATTTTGGGGTCGAAAAATTTATCTTTTTAGGCAGTTCCTGTATTTATCCCAAATTAGCCACCCAACCCCTTAAGGAAGAGTATCTGCTGACGGGTCCTTTGGAACCGACCAACGAGTGGTATGCTTTGGCAAAGATTACGGGATTAAAAGCCTGTGAAGCGCTACGAAACCAGTTTGGTAAAGATTATGTCAGCTTGATGCCCACGAATTTATACGGTACTCACGATAATTTCGATTTGACCAGTTCCCATGTTTTGCCTGCCATGATGCGCAAGTTTCACGAAGCCAAACACAACAACCACGCGGCCGTAACCCTTTGGGGAAGCGGCACACCCATGCGGGAATTCCTTTTTGTGGATGACATGGCTGAAGCGGTTGTTTTTGGCTTGGAAAACACGCTGCCAGATTATTTGTATAATGTAGGAACAGGCGAGGATTTAACCATCAAGCAATTGGCTGAAACCATCCAGAAAATTGTGGGTCATCAGGGCGATATTGTTTGGGATTCAAGCAAACCCGATGGGACACCACGAAAATTGATGGATATTTCTAAAATGCATGCCTTGGGTTGGAAACACCAAGTGGATTTAGAAGAAGGAATCCAGAAAACATACGATTGGTTTTTGGAGAATATTGAGAATTTTAAAGAAGTGAAAATTTAGAATCGTTTTTCGTCCACCGTTTTTCGTCCTCTGCTAAACGAAATAAGATTAATCCCTTATGAAATATGGAATCAAACTTAGAAGTTTGGAAATTAGCACATCAATTAACTGTTGAAGTGTATAAAATCACTCAAATCTTTCCAAAAGCGGAACAATTTGGTCTTACTAGTCAAGTTAGGAGAAGTGTGAGTAGCGTACCTACAAACATAATTGAAGGACAGGCAAGGCAGTATAAAAAAGAATTTATTCAGTTTTTATACATAGCTAAAGGATCTTTAGAAGAAACAAATTATCATTTATTTTTGTCGAAAGATTTAGGATATATATCTGAAAGTGAATATGTCATTTTATTTGAGTTATGTACAAGAATAAAAATGATGTTATATAAATTAATCAAATCTATGCAATAGTGTTTTCGTTCATCGTAAAATGAATAACGAACAACGAATAACGAACAACAAAATAAGTATGAGCACAAAACAAAAAGTAGCCCTTGTAACAGGAGTCACAGGTCAAGATGGATCTTATTTAGCGGAATTATTATTAGAAAAGGGTTATATGGTTCATGGGATTAAGAGAAGATCATCTTCTTTTAATACGCAACGGATTGATCATATTTATCAAGACCAACATGAGAATCATGTTAATTTCAAACTGCATTATGGCGATTTGACCGATTCTACTAATATCATCAGAATTATTCAGGAAGTACAACCCGATGAAATTTATAATCTTGGAGCCATGTCTCATGTTAAAGTTTCTTTTGACTCTCCTGAATATGTAGCCAATGTAGACGGAATAGGAACTTTGCGACTATTAGAGGCCGTTCGAATTCTTGGTCTTGAAAAGAAAACCCGAATTTATCAAGCCTCTACTTCTGAATTGTATGGTGGTTTGGCTGAGAATAAAAATGCAGCAGGATTTTATGACGAGAATTCTCCTTTCTACCCTCGCTCTCCTTATGGTGTGGCCAAAATATATGCTTTTTGGATAACCAAAAACTATCGGGAAGCCTATGATATTTTCGCTTGTAACGGCATCTTGTTCAACCACGAATCGCCTAGACGAGGGGAAACCTTTGTTACCCGAAAAATTACTATGGCAACAGCCGCAATTGCAAAAGGAAAACAAGAGTGTTTGTATTTAGGAAATCTGAACTCACAAAGAGATTGGGGGCATGCCAAAGATTATGTCGAAGCGATGTGGAGAATTTTGCAACAAAAGGAAGCAGAAGACTATGTTATTGCCACTGGAGTCACTACTTATATTCGTGATTTTGTCCGTCTTTCTTTTGCCGAAGTAGGTATTGAGTTAGCTTTCGAAGGCGAAAACGAAAATGAAATTGCTAAAGTAGCCGCTTGCAACAACCCAAAATACCAATTACCAATCGGTACCGTAGTGGTAAGAGTGGATCCAGAATATTATCGTCCTACCGAAGTCGATATATTAATTGGCGATCCTACTAAATCGAAAACAAAACTAGGATGGAAACCACAGTATGATTTAGCCGCCATGATAAAAGAAATGGTGGCTAGTGACTTGAATTTGTATTAATGAAGGCAAATACTTGAAAGGCGTGGGCTATAAAACATTAAATTATTTTGAGTAGACTTGTGACCGCTTAAACGATTAACTGCTTAAACAAAACCCGATTTTTAATGAATACCAACAAAATTATTCTATACCAGTCTGATGTTATTTCAAACCATATTGAGGTTCGAATTGAAGATGAAACGGTATGGTTGTCACAAATGTAGATGGTCGATTTATTTGAATCTACAAAGCAAAATATTAGTTTGCATATTAATAATGTTTTTAAAGAAGGAGAGCTTGATGAATTTTCAACTGTCAAGGAATACTTGTCAGTTCAACAAGAAGGAGCTAGAAAAATTAAAAGAAAAGTCAAGATCTATAATCTTGATGTAATTATTTCAGTTGATTGAGTATTAAAAAAAAACCAAATTATGTATGGAATTAAGTGTATTTCAATCTAAAATTTATGAGATTCGTGGAGTAAAAGTGATGCTTGATTTTGATTTGGCATCTCTTTATGAAGTGGAAACAAGAACTTTGAAGCAATCAGTGCGTAGAAATGATTATCGATTCCCGGATGATTTTATGTTTCAGCTTGCCAAGTTAGAATGGCAGGAGCTTATCACAAATTGTGATAAGCTACCAGAATCAATAAAATTTAGTCCGCAACCTCCATTTGCTTTTACTGAACAAGGAGTTGCAATGCTTAGTACCGTTTTAAAATCGAAAAAAGCAGTAGAAACTAATATTGCCATCATGAGAGCTTTTGTAGAAATTAGAAAAACAATTTCTTTGCAAAGTAATTTTTCTAAACAAATTATGGAATTGAAAAATGACCTGGAACAACGACTTGGGGAACATGACGTGCAATTGATAGAAATATATACTGTAATGGAACAATTTCTTGATGAAAAAACAGAACGAAAAAACTGGGAAAACAGAAAAAGATTGGGTTATAAATAAGGGTTATATCTTTAGAGAAAAGATTAATCGTTTAGAAAAGTTTAATTGTTTAATCTAAGCGATACTATTTTAAATATCAAAATCAAATTGCACTAATAACAGCGCGCAACTATCCAAAATACCAATTGCCAATCGGTACCGTAGTGGTAAGAGTGGATCCAGAATATTATCGTCCTACCGAAGTCGATATATTAATTGGCGATCCTACTAAATCGAAAACAAATCTAGAATGGAAACCACAGTATGATTTAGCCGCCATGATAAAAGAAATGGTGGCTAGTAACTTGAATTTGCATTAATTAAGTGCCAATACTTGAAAGACGGAGGATATAAAACGTTGAATTATTTAGAAGATTAATTTAACTTTTAAGTATTAAGTATTCCGGTTAGAGTATGTAGTACTATAAATAATCTTCGACAATAAAAAGTTGTAGTTATAACTATAACTTTTAGTATGTTTTTCACTTATTATAAGTATAACGATAATAAATGATGAATTTAAAAGATTTTAGGTTCTAGATATAGTAAAAAAACACAAACTAAAAACAAAAAAATGCTTTCCCTGTTAAGCAAAAAATTACAAAAAAGCTTAGTCTATTAAGCAAAAACAACAAAAATTGCTAGCTGGAGTAAGCAATAATAAAAATCGTTCAAATATAAGTTTGCAAATTGAAAACTTTTTGATATATTTGCTAAATGAAAATTCTTGTCAAGAAGACTATTTTACATTATATTCATAAATATCCTGCTGCCCAAACGCAATTATTGATTTGGTATAGTGAGTTTTCTAAATACGAATTTAGTACTTTTAATGAACTAAAAAATGTTTATGGAACCGCTAGTATTGTAAATAAAAACAGGGTTATTTTTAATATAAAAGGAAATGATTTTCGATTGGTGGTTTCTATAAATTTTTTGCAAAACGCTTGTTATATCATTTGGTTTGGGACTCACAAAGAATATGATAAAATAAATGTAACAACTGTAGCATTTGACACGACCCTATTAACGGACAAAAAAATAAAATGATGAATTGGAAAGTACTAAAAACACCCGAAGATTACCAAGCCGCTTCAATTCGAATGATAGAACTATTTCATGCTACACCAGGAACGCCAGAAGGTGATGAATTAGATATGCTTATAGTGTTAGTTAAAGATTATGATGACAAACATTACAATTTGCCTGAACTAGATGTTTTGGAAGTTATTAAGTATAAAATGCAAGAAATGGGAATGAAGGCTAAAGATCTAGAAACTATTATTGGCAGTAAAGGACATGTATCGGCAATACTTTCAGGAAAAAGAGAAATTACTCTAAAAATGGCCCAAAAATTAAAAAATTATTTTAGCCTTCCAGCTGATGTTTTTCTTCATAGTGCTTAGTTTATTGTATAATTTTTTGAAATTGCCAATAAACAAGAGTAATTTCAAAAATCAATTACCAAAACCAACGACAAACAAATAAAAAATTTAAAACAAAGTTATCTCGCACTCGATGACCTTGAATATGGCATAGGAAATAAAATCCCGCTGTGGTTGTTTGGGTTTCTTTATTAGGTTTAAAGTTTAAGGTTTAAAGTTTAAAACAACAATAAACTCTATTAAAAACACAACTATCCAGGATTCAAATCCTTAATAGTTATATATATGCTCTTTAAATATTTAAAAATAGGATAGAAAGAGTACTGCAAAAAACAATACAAGTTACAATCGGGTAAAGCAATTGTTTACTTAGTGTTAGACAAGTAGGTAAGACTGAAAACAGCAACGCATTGACATAAAAACAAGACAAAAACAGCAACTCATTGACGTTTTTTAGATAAAAAAGTATCAACCTATTGACATTTTTACTATTTTTGCATAAAAAAGAGTACTCATGGAAAAATTAGTAAGCCTGTTTTATGAGAAATATGCAGCAACAGCAACCGATTCTGTTCGAAGTTTTATAGATACCATCGATTGGGATAACCGATTTATAGGCATCAAAGGCAGTAGAGGCGTAGGAAAAACAACATTAGTTCTCCAATATATAAAATTAAATTACCAGCCAGACAAACGTGTTTTATATATCAGTTTAGATCATCTTTATTTTCTCGAAAATACATTATACGATTTAGTTGCTGATTTTTATAAAAAAGGGGGTGAATTTATAGCCATTGATGAAGTACACAAATATGAGAATTGGGCCATTGAAATAAAAAATATTTACGATGACATGCCCAACTTGAAGCTTGTTTTTACAGGTTCCTCTTTGTTGCACATTCATCAGGCCAAAGCCGATTTAAGCAGACGAGCCGTAGTGTATGAAATGCTTGGATTATCGTTTAGAGAATTTATCCAATTTGAAACTAAAGAACCTCTAAACACCTATACTGTTGAACAAATAATAGAAAATCATGTTGCAATTGCTATTGAAATCACTCAAAAAGTAAAACCGCTACATTATTTTACCGATTATTTACAACATGGGTATTATCCATTTTATTTAGAAAATAAAAAATCGTTTCATCAAAAATTAAGCGAAATACTACTCACCGTTTTAGAAGTTGATATTCCACAATATGCTGTTATTTCTACAACTAATATAGTATTGCTAAAAAAATTAATGACCATCATCAGTAATTCTGTTCCCTTTAAGCCCAATATGAATTCTATAAGTGAGCGCAGTGGCATTAGTTTAAATACCATGAAAAATTATTTAAACCTATTGAATGATGCACAACTTTTAAATTTGTTGTACACAGAAGACAAAGGAATTAACAGTTTGGGTAAGCCTGAAAAAATTTATGTTCATAATGCCAGTTTGATGTATAATTTAGTTTCCAGTCCTGACGAGGGAAGCATTCGCGAAACCTTCTTTTTTAATCAAGTAAGCCAAAAGAACACTGTATTTGCTTCAAAG
Organism: uncultured Flavobacterium sp.; assembly: GCA_964535705.1. GTDB lineage: Bacteria > Bacteroidota > Bacteroidia > Flavobacteriales > Flavobacteriaceae > Flavobacterium. Next base: position 10,539 of record CAZHVE010000019.1, on the reverse strand, counting down.
CAAGTCGATTTTATTGTCAACAACCTATATTCTTTTGAAGTTGGTGGAAAAAATAAAAAACAAACACAACTAAAAAACATTCTCAATTCTTATATCGTAAAAGATAATATCGAAATAGGGAGCGACAAAAATATCCCGCTGTGGCTGTTTGGTTTTTTGTATTAAAAAAGTTTAATCGTTAAGGAAAAAATTTAATCGGTTAGGAAGGAGTTAATTGGTTAAGCGCATCAACGAAAAACCAAAATAACATTCTAGCATTACGAAGTCGGGAGACTTCGCACAGCAGGGTTAAACATACAGGATTTGCTAATAGTGGCTGTTGGAAAATCATTCCTAAAGAATAATGGTAAAGAAGTATTAGCGGTTGAACCTAAATATTTCCGATCTACCGAAGTCTATATATTAATTGGCGACCCTACTAAATCGAAAACAAAACTAGGATGGAAACCACAGTATGATTTAGCCGCCATGATAAAAGAAATGGTGGCTAGTGACTTGAATATTTTGAAGAGACTTAGATAAGGTCGTTACAACGGTTGTATATTGCAGCGCTTCGAAAGCGGCTAAGACAGCACGGCTTGAAATTCTGAAATTTTTTAATAGAGCGGCTATCCGACCCTTAATTATTTCGAGTAAAAATTAAGAGATTAAACAAGATTAAAAAAAACGCACAAAAAAATATAATAAAATTAATGCCCAATTCAGAAAATAATAAACGCATAGCAAAAAACACCCTTTTGTTATATTTTCGAATGATTCTAGTATCAGTAGTATCACTATTTACTACACGAATCATGTTAGAGCAATTGGGTGTTGAAAATTTTGGTATTTATAATGTAGTAGGGGGGATTGTAGGTTTTCTTGGGATGTTAAATGGTTCTATGACATCGGCAACACAGCGTTTTTTAGCTTTTGAGTTAGGAAGCGGAGACGTTAAGAGTTATAATAGGGTATTTAGTATGTTGTTAACTATTTTCATAGCACTTTCGGTAGTATTAATGATTATTGCTATTGCTATTGGGCCATGGTTAATAAATGATATTATAATGATTCCTAATGACAAGCGTAGCGTGGCAATGTGGGTTTACTATTTTTCGGTTGTAACGTTCTTTGTTAGTTTGTTAGCTATTCCATATATGTCATCAATTATTGCCCATGAAAAAATGGGGATTTATGCGTTTATGAGTTTTATAGAAGTCATTTTGAAACTTTTGTTGATCTATGCACTTTATATTTCTTCTTTTGATAAGCTTTTAACTTATGGTTTTCTAACCATGTGTGTTGCTTTTTTGGTTACTCTATGTTATTGTCTTTATTGTCTTTATAAAATTAAGGGTTGTATCTATCATTTTTTTTGGAAAAAAACACTATACCAACGGCTACTTAGTTATATAGGTTGGAACTTATTTGGCAGTGTCACTACAATTCTTAATTATCAAGGACAAACATTAGTCTTGAATCTGTTTTTTGGGCCTTTGGTAAATGCAGCCAAAGCAATATCTGATAGAATAAGCAATATTGTTGTATCGTTCAGTAATAATTATTATATGGCAGTTCGACCACAAATCATTAAGAGTTATGCTTCAGGTGACCACGATTATATGTTTAAATTAGTCTTTCAAAGCTCTAAGTTTTCTTTTTATTTATTATTTTTTCTAACCTTACCGTTAATTATTTTAATGCAAAAGATACTTACACTTTGGTTGGGAATAAATCAGGTAACTGATAATATGATTGTGTTTTCTCAATTAATGTTGGCTTTTTCTTTGGTTAATGTTTTTGAAAGTCCTATTACTACAATGATACAGGCTACCGGAAATATAAGAAAGTATGAAATTATAATAGGAAGTGGTACCCTATTGCTTTTACCAATATGTTACTATTTATTTAGTATTGGATTTCCAGCCTATTATTCATTAATTGTTTTGATTTTGATTTATGCAGTAGCACAAATTTTCCGATTGCTGATTGCTAAACAACAAGTAGGGTTTTCTGTTCGAAATTATTTTAATAGTGTTTTTGTACCCGTAATAATATCAACTACACCAACAGCAATTGTGTCATACTATCTTTGCAAATTTTTCCAGGATAACTTTTTTGGACTAATTTATTCAGTAGTTACTTGTATGTTAATTTCATTCATTTTCGTATTTTTTTTAGGATTAGACAAATTAGAAAAAAATATGGCAATAAGTTTTATAAAAGCTAAACTAGGATGAATAAACTAAAATTTTTATGGGTGTTATGTTTTGAAAATATTATAATATAGATTTAAAGCCTAATGGAAAAAAAGATAAAGATTCTTTATTTGGTTAATCATGCTGTTCCGTATGGTGCAAATGTAGCTTTGTTAAATATCATAGATGGAATGATGAATCATAATATTGAATCTATGGTTGTAGTAGGTCAATATGGTTCTTTGTGTGAAGAATTAGAAAAAAGAAAAATTCTTTTTAAAATAATTTATCATCAGTTTCAAATTTATCCAAGTATAAAATCTTTGAAAAATAGAATTGCTTTTATTCCTCGATTGTTGCAAATGTTAATTGTTAATTTTAATGCAGAACAAAAGTTAAAAGTTGTTGTGAAGGAATTTCAACCCGATTTAATTCATACAAATATTGGTCCTTCTCATATTGGTTATAATGTTGCAAATAAATTAAACATACCTCATGTATGGCATATTCGTGAGTATCAGGATTTAGATTTTGAAATGACACCTTTTCCTTCAAAAAATATGTTTATAAGTAAACTTAATCATTCTAACAATAATCCAATAGCCATTACAAAAGGCATTTTTAAGCATTTCAACATAAATAAAAATGGCAAAGTTATATATGATGGTGTGATGAAAGAGAAGAATATTCAATTCATCGAAAAAAAAAACAACTATTTTTTGTTCTTGGGACGATTGGAGGAAACGAAAGGAATAAGACAGTTGCTCATGGCTTTCATCGAATTTGCTGCTTTTAATGATAGTTATGAATTATTAATCGCGGGTAATGGGTCAGAATTTTTTGTAAATGAGATAAAAGCTATTGTGAATAAATCAGATTATATTAAACGGATTCATTTTTTAGGATTCCGTAATGATGTTTCTGAATTACTATCAAAAGCTAAGGCATTAATCGTTCCTTCAAAGAATGAAGGATTTGGTTTTATTACAGCAGAAGCAATGTTTAATGGTTGTCTTGTCGTTGGCAATAATTCTGGTGGTACGAAAGAAATTTTAGAAGCTGAAAATTTAGGTGTTCTTTACACAGGTCAGGACGAGTTGGTTTCAGTATTGAAAAAAATTGTGTCTTTAGGAATTGAGAATTATTATTCAATGATGAAAAGAGCACAAATAATCGCAACAAAGCTCTATTCTCAGGAACAAAATGTTAATGCAATATATGATGTTTATATGGATATATTAAATGATAACAATGAGTCTATTTACTAAAATTTTAAAAAAAATCATATATTTTGCATGCAGAGTATTTGCTTTTATGGTCCCTTATAAAAGAATTGAACAATTGAATTCATTTAAAAGAAAACTTTATACATATTGGATTTTAAATGAGTTTAAATCTTTTGGTAATAAATCTATGATAACTTATCCGTTTGACTTAAAAGGCGGAAAATGTATTTTGATTGGGAAAAATGTATCAATCGAAAAAAATTCAATTATAAACGCCTGGGAAAAACACCAAGAAAACAATTATACTCCTGAAATTAGTATTGGTAATAATACACATCTTGGTGAAGGTTGTCATATTTCAGCAATTACAAAAATTCTTATTGGCAACAATGTATTAATGGGAAGGAGGATTTCTATTATTGACAATTCACATGGAGAGGCTACATCAAAGGTTTTTTTGGAACCTCCATCAAAAAGAAAATTAACTTCTAAAGGACCAATCGTTATTGAGGACAATGTATGGATTGGGGATAAAGTAACCATTTTATCAGGAGTAACAATAGGTGTTAATTCCATAATTGGTGCCAATTCAGTAGTAACAAAAAATGTACCTCCAAATTCAATTGTTGGTGGAATACCTGCAAAAATTATTAAAACAATTTCCTAAGTAAATGGCATACATAATACCTGTAATTTTTTTGTTTGCGAGTCTAATTGTGCTGCTTGCATTTTTCAATTTAAGGTTGGCAATAGCTATGTATATTTCATATATGATATTAGTACCCTATCTGCAGTTTGATGTTGCAGGGGTTTCTTTGTCTTATAATTTCGTAAACACAATACTTTTTATTTCCTTTTTCATGCAATGGCGAAAGAAAAATAAAACTATTAATTATAATCTTTTTATCCCTTTTTTATTTTTATTTTCATTTTCATTCATTCTTATTTTCTTTGAATATGATACTCCTACACAAATACAATTCAACTATTTAAGGGTTAATTTCATGCAGACTTGTATAGTCTCACTTCTAATATGGAATGTTTCCATTTATGATTCTCGATTATTAGAATTTATAAAATGGTCATTACTTATTTCCATTTTTATAGCATGTATATATGGTTTATTTCTTATGAATCTTGGAGGAGTAAATCCGTATACTTCTTTTTTATCTTTATATTTTGATGTACAAGACTTCTCATTAAATTATTTGGATTTTGAATCTAGATTAAGCTTTTCAAGCGCAAAGAACATCCAATCGACAATGACACATCCTATGAGATGGGCTCTGAATTTATGTTTACTGACAATAATTTTTATAGTTTTTTTGATAAAAGAAAAAAATAAATGGTATTGGTTTATTATTGTACTCATGTTATTTAATTTGTTGATTTCTGGGGTTAGGACAGGAATAGCAAGTTTAGGTATTGCAGGAGTTTATTATTTATTAAATAATAGGAGTTTTAAAGCTATATTTTTAGCGTCTATTGTTTTAATTTCCTTAAATATAATAATATCTTCAAATGAAGATTTAACAAATATTTTTAATTCATTCACAGATATTAAAGGTACAAAAAGTGATATAAAAGGTTCGTCAATAACTTTGAGACTTGAACAGTTAGAGGGATGCTTTAAAGAAATTAATAATAAAGAATTATTTGGAAAGGGCTATAATTGGGCGGCTTATTATTTAACTATTAAAGGTGAACATCCTGTTATCTTAGGATTTGAAAGTTTAATTTTTGTTGTTTTATGTAATAATGGAATCTTTGGTCTTTTTGTTTGGGGACTGTTTTTTACGCTATTATTTAAGTTGAATAGAAAAATAATTAAATCAAAAAAAGATATACTATATATTGATATTATGGTTCTTGTATATTTATCTTATGCCATAGGTACAGGTGAGTATGGATATTTGCAAATTTTCTCTATTTATTATTCTGTATTATTTGCTTACTTAATTTATCATCAAAGTGTTGAAACCAAAAGAAAATTAAATTAACAGAACATTTGATACCATTAATAAAATAATGAGATTCATATTGATTTAATTTATGCCATAGCAACAATGAAAAAACTCATAAAAATGAAGCAAAAAAAAGCAAGAGTCATAGCCTTTTACCTTCCCCAATTTCATCCTATATCAGAAAATGATGAGTGGTGGGGAAAAGGATTCACTGAATGGACAAATGTGGGTAAAGCAAAACCACTTTTCAAAGGTCATTATCAACCGCGGGTTCCTGCAGATTTGGGTTATTATGATTTGCGTATGCCAGAAATTAGAGTAGCGCAGGCTGAAATGGCAAAAGAATCAGGAATAGAGGGTTTTATGTACTGGCACTACTGGTTTGGAAATGGAAGAAGAGTTCTTGAAAGACCTTTTGATGAAGTTCTTTCAAGCGGGAAACCCAATTTTCCATTTTCATTAGGTTGGGCGAATCATTCTTGGAGAACTCATGATTGGAATCCTACAACTCAATGGCGTATAGAGGCAATTATTGCAAAACAAACTTATCCCGGAGAAGAAGATTACATAAATCATTTTAATTATATATTACCGGCGTTTAAAGACGAAAGATATATTACTATTGATGATAAACCTATATTTTTTATTTTTGCTCCTTTGGCTTCCTCAGAAATGAAAAATTTTTTAGAAATTTGGAGGAAATTAGCTTTAGATAATGGATTAAAAGGAATTCATTTTATAGGAAGATCAGCTGGTTGGCTTAATCAAAATAAAGAAATTCTTGATTTAGGATTCGATAGTATAAACTCACTTGGAGAATGGAGGGCAGAAAGTGCTAGTAGTGGAAAAATATACAACATATTACGTCAGAAACTAGTAAAAAAAATAGGAGGACTAATCTTGCAAAAATATGATTACAAAAAAATCATTAAGAATATATTTTCTCCAGAAGATAGAGAAGAGAATATTTACCCTACAATTGTACCACAATGGGATCGCAGTCCAAGATCAGGAAGAAGAGCAATTATATACCATGGAAGTACACCTGAATTATTTGGTGAGCATATTGAAAATGCATTGGATTTAGTAAAAGATAAAGAAGATGAGCATAAAATTATTTTCTTAAAATCTTGGAACGAATGGGGAGAGGGAAATTATGTTGAACCTGATATCAAATACGGAATGAAATATTTAGATGAATTAAAAAAAAGATTGTTAAAATAGGATTATGAAAAAAAAAGCAAGAGTGATAGCCTTCTATTTACCTCAATTTCATCCAATTCCTGAGAATGATGAAAATTGGGGCAAGGGATTTACGGAATGGACTAATGTGGCACAAGCTAAACCCTTGTTTAAGAATCATGACCAACCTCGGATACCAGCTGATTTAGGTTTTTACGATCTTCGACTTCCGGAAGTCAGAGAAGCACAAGCACAAATGGCACAAGAACATGGGGTGGAAGGTTTTATGTATTGGCATTATTGGTTTGGGAATGGAAAAATGTTATTAGAAAAACCATTTCACGAGGTTCTTTCTTCCGGTAAACCTGATTTTCCTTTTTGTTTGGGTTGGGCGAATCATTCATGGTCTACAAAAACTTGGGTAAAAGATAAAATGTTGAAAAAAGACAAGACGATAGTAGAGCAATTATATCTTGGAGAAGAAGACTATCGTAAACATTTTGACTATGTTTTACCTGCTTTTAAAGATGAACGATATATTACAGTTGATGGATGTCCAATTTTTGTAATATATGATCCTTTAGCTATACCAGATATAGAAATTTTTATAAAAATTTGGCGTGAAATGTCTGCTACAAACGGATTAAAAGGCATACATTTTGTTGGTTTAAGGTATGGACGTATAGCTACTTTAGAAAAAATTCTAAAGATGGGATTCGATGCTGTTAATTCTAGAGGGATGTGGGAAGCAGAATGTGCCGCAGTTGGTAATAAATGGGTCAAAATGATTAAAAGTCGTATTTCTAACAAATTCGGAGGAGTTGTATTGCAAAAGTACAAATACGAGGATATCATTAACAATCTTTACTCTGAAGATGATAAAAAAGAAAATGTTTATCCCACTATTCTGCCTGGTTATGATCGAACTGCTCGATCCGCTAGGCAAGCCATAATTTATCATGGAAGCACCCCAAAACTTTTTGGCAAACATGTAGATTTGACATTAAAATTAGTTGAAAATAAGGAGGATGAACATAAAATCGTTTTCTTAAAATCATGGAATGAGTGGGGAGAAGCCAATTATATGGAACCCGATTTGAAATATGGATTAGGTTATTTGAAAGAGCTTAAAAAACGCATTTTTGGAGATTAAAAAAGTTTGCGCACTTTATTTTTTTGGAGTTATTAAAATAAAACATGATTAATATAATTAGTATAATTAAAAATATAAATTGAATTTCACCCTTAGAATTAATAGACAAAATATTTGCTTATTAATTGTTTTATAATACAGAATAATGAAAATATTATTTACCGGAATAGCCGGATTTATAGACTTTCATGTTGCTAATAAATTATTGGAGCAGGGCTACGAGGTTTTTGGCTTTGATAATATCAATTATTATTATGATGTGAATCTTAAGTATGCTCGTTTGCAAGAATTGAGATTGGAAAGAAATTCTATAGAAACAAACCAACAAATTTAAAGCAATAGTTATCCTAAGCTTCGATTTGCAAAGTTGTCATTGGAATAACGCTCGACAATGGAAAACTTATACCGGACTGAATAATTTGATTTGGTCTGCCATCTAGCGGCTCAGGCAGGCGTTCGGTATTCGTCAAAAAATCCGCACAGCTATGCGTAGAGTAATTTAATTGGTTTCTTGAACATATTGGAGGGCTGTCGTCATAACAAAGTAAAGCATTTGACAAATGCCAGTTCGAATAGCGTGTATGGATTAAATGAGAAAATACCACTTTCTGCTACTGACTCCGTGGATCAATCTATAAGTCTATTTGCAGCAACTAAAAAAGCAAACACATTAATTATAAGTTTTAAATGAAAATAATTTTTTTTGGTCCATTCGGGGGCAACAAAAGTCAAATAATTGGGGGGGGAGAATCTGGCAACAAAAAAACTATTGCTGTACTAAAGAGTCTTAATTTTGAAGTAGAAGTGATAGAAAAGCCTTATCCTGTGAAAATTAAATATTTTGGCATATTATTATTTCCGTTTCAATTAACAATAGCTTATTTAAAATTTATATTAAAAATCATATTATCGAGAAATGTAACTTTTCACCTTTCTGGTTTTTATTATCATTTAATATACTGCGAATGGCTTTTTATTACTACTTCTAGATTTTTTGGAGTGAAATCAGTTTATGAAATTCGCGCCGGAGGTGCCATAGAAATTTTTAATCAAAACACTTTTATATATAGGTTTTTTTTTAAAATGACACTTCAAAATGCAAGTTTTGTTTTATGTCAGGGAGAAGAGTATATATCATTTATTAAAAAAATTGCAAATGTTGATGGCTTCTATTACCCTAATTTCATTCAAGATAAATTATTACAGCCTTACAATGATAACTCCAGAAGTATAAAAAAAACTATCGAAATTGTTTATTTTGGAAGAATTGTTCAATCTAAGAATATAGAATTCATACTAGAAATTTGTAAATGCTTAAAGGGATTAGATTTTAGATGTGAAATTATAGGTGATGGTGATAAAGCATATATTACTAGTTTAATTAAACTTTCACACAAGTTTAAAATAGCTAAAAATATTATTATAAGCCCACCACTTAATACCCAGGAGTTAAACAATAAATTAAAACATAAACATTTCTTTTTATTTCCATCTAAAGAAAAGAGAGAAGGACATTCTAATTCATTGACAGAAGCAATGAGCGTAGGAGTAGTTCCATTAGTCAGCACTGCTGGATTTAATGCAAGTATTGTAAAAGAAAAATATTTAGTAATTGATAAATTTGAACCGCAATTATATGCAGAAAAAATAAGTTCTATATGGAAATCAAATAAATGGGAAAATTATTCTTACAGGTGCTATTCAACGGTAGTAAATAATTTTACTGAAAACTCGATTAAATATATATTACAAGATATACACAAAAGGTAAATGAAAGTATCGTTTGGCTATTAAAACAATACATAACAATATAGTGTCTGTTCCTCTATTAGATTATAGTATCTATAATGGTGATTTAAGTCAAGTCACGATTAAAGAGAAAACTTTGATAAATACCATCAACCAGTATTCCTTTTGCATTGCGCAAGAAGATGCGGCTTTCAAAAAAGCCCTGCAAGGTTCGGATGTGTTATTGCCCGATGGCATGGCTATCGTCGCAGCAGCTCGCTTGTTAACTAACACCAAAACAACTAAAATTGCTGGTGCGCAATTGCATGAATTTTTGCTAAATAAATTGAACGAAACAGGAGGCAGTTGTTTTTATTTGGGGGCATCTGAGGCTACCTTAGCCAAGATTGTCTCTAAAGTACATAAAGAATTCCCCAAGGTTCAAGTCCATAGTTATTCACCCCCTTTTAAAGCTGTTTTTACCGAAAGCGACAACCAAAACATGCTAGCGGCGGTCAACGCAGTAGCGCCCGAGGTCTTGTTTATCGGCATGACCGCACCTAAACAAGAAAAATGGGCGTTCGAACACAAAACAGTGTTGCAAGCGAAAACGATTTGCTCCATAGGAGCCGTTTTTGATTTTTATGCCGGTACGGTAAAACGACCTTCCCCTTTTTGGATAGCACTGCGCCTGGAATGGTTGATTCGTTTGGTCAAAGAACCCCGCCGTATGTGGAAACGGTATTTGTATTATGGACCAATATTTATAGGCTATATCCTTCGAGAAAAAGTTAACTTGATGTTGTACCATTCAAAAAACTAGATTATTCACAAAATAGGCTGTCTAGAAGCTGATTTTACTGGTAGTTTCTCGTTAGTTATCATTACGGAATTCAAAACAGTATTCTTAACTTTCGCTGAAGCTAAACTAGCATCTTTTTTTTATTTCTTCGTCTAAAAATCCTATCTTCGCTTTTTGAGTAAACCCTAGATCATCAAATCAGTGCGGCAACTGATTTTTTTATTTTAATTAATTAAGACATTTCAATGATTCATCAATTTTTGCAGGTTGTAGCCAAATTTAAATTAGCCCGCTATTTTAGATTTTT
>CAZHVE010000018.1:0-34370 GCA_964535705.1 uncultured Flavobacterium sp. | reverse complement strand
GCACCTGCCTTCTAAGCAGGCGGTCGAAGGTTCGAATCCTTCTGCCTTCACAGTCAAACCAAAAACCTCTAAAGAAATTTAGAGGTTTTTTTATGGCATTTTTTCAACTAAATTTTCTAGAAATTCCAGTACTTGGTTTGAGAATAAACTTATAGAGTTCACAATCGAACCAAAAACCTCTAAAGAAATTTAGAGGTTTTTTTATGGCATTTTTTCAACTAAATTTTCTAGAAATTTCAACACTTGATTCGAGAATAAATTTATAGGGTCCACCCTAAAACTGACTTATTTCATTTGTTTTTTTGCGGTTGATGTTTTCAGTTATTAATTTTGTTTGCATTTTAAAGTTTTTGTGGATCAAGTGTAAAAGTTGTAAAAAAAATATTAAAATAAGGACATTTGGGATTGATTCGATTGATATTTAAAAATAAAATTTTCAGGAGGGAAAAAGTCATAACTAAAAAAACCATTCCGAGCAAGGAATGGTTTTTCTAACTAATTAACTACAAAAACTCAATTATTATTTTTAAACAAAGTAGGTTAAGTTTTTTAAAGCAGATTGTGGGGCAAACTTTTTTAAATTACTATCAACATTAAATTCCTTTATTTCTTGATTCAAAGATACATTGATTATCGTTTAAAAAACAAATAAAATCGATTAAATGCACAAATTTGTGTAATAAGTACTATTTTTCTTATTTAATTAAACATTAAGGAGACAATCTTTCTATCTTCCATGTATAATCCTCTTGGAAATGATACCTGATTCTGTCGTGCAATCTATTAGGACGTCCTTGCCAAAATTCAACTTCTACTGGGCGAACCAAAAAACCTCCCCAAAATTTTGGTCTAGGAATATCTTTTCCTTCAAAATCCTTTTCCAATTGTTTCAAAGTTTCTTCCAGAATAGTTCGGGATGGTATTACCGTACTTTGATTGGAAACGAGGGCTCCTAATTTGCTTCCGGTTGGCCTCGACTCAAAATAACCATCCGAAATATTATCTGAAGTTTTCTCGGCAATACCTTTTATTATGACTTGGCGTTCGAGCGAATGCCAATAAAATGATAGGCAGACATTTGAATTATTGGCGATTGCCCTACCCTTTTCCGAATTGTAATTGGTGTAAAAAATAAATCCTTCGTAGGTAAACTGCTTCAATAATAAAACTCTTGATTTTGGAAAGCCATCTAATCCAATAGTGGAAACTGTCATCGCATTGACTTCATCTACACCACCAAAATCTTCAACTTCGTGGAACCACCTATTGAATAAATTCATTGGATCTTCCGGAATAGTAGATTCTAAAAGTTCACTTTTATCATACGATTTTCTATAACTCCCTATGTCTTTCATTTATTTGCCTATATATTTGTTATGGAAACAAAATTACTATGTTTTAAAAGATAAACCACTTTTTAAAAACAGCTAATTTGGATTAAAACTCAAAACTTTTTCCATCTTCTGCTAAAAGAATATCCGGAAAAATAGTTTCAGCCTGTTCCTTGAAAAGCTCAAGGCTTTCATATCGTGTAGAATAATGCCCCAAAACGAGTTGTTTTACATTCGCTTTTAAAGCGATGGTTGCCGCTTCTTTTGCCGTGGAATGCATCGTTTTTCCTGCCAAGACTTCCTCTGAATCCAGAAAAGTAGATTCGTGATACAAAACATCAACTTCCTTTATAAAAGAAACTATACTTTCGTCATAAGCTGTATCGGAGCAAAAGGCATAACTTAAAGGTGGAATTGGATCAAAAGTCAATTTATGGTTTTTAATAACTCGTCCATCTTCTAATGTGATGTCTTTCCCATTTTTAATGTTTTGGTAATAACATTTGTCAATTTCATAATTCTGAACAGCATTTAAATCTAATTTTCGTTCCCTTATTTTTTCCTGAAATAGAAAACCATTGGTATAAATTCTATGTTTTAAAGGTATAGTCTTCACAACAACCTTTTCATCTTCATAAATAATCTCACTTTCTTTGGATTCCAATTCGTGAAAAAACAACCCATAAGTTGGCCAAGAATTAGACAATCGCAATTGCACATTAATAATTTCCTTAATTCCTTTTGGACCATAAATATGTAAATCTGTTGTTCGATTGAGCAACATGAATGTTGAAACCAAACCCACTAGTCCAAAGAAATGGTCACCATGCAAATGCGAAATAAAAATATGATTGATTTTTGAGAATCTAATTTTATTCTTGCGCAATTGTACTTGAGTTCCCTCACCACAGTCAATCAAAAACAATATGTTTCTGATTTCTAAAACCTGTGAAGTTGGGTTGGTAAAAGTTCTGGGTGTCGCTGCATAACAGCCTAGTATGGTCAAATTCATTATATTTGTTATGGGTTATGGGTTAAACGTCTAACTCTTAACACCTAACTTTATTTAATTTTAAAATCCCAAATCGCGCTCAATTTCTTCCATCTCTATGATGTCATGAGCTTCGAGTAATGATCTAACAACAGTGAGTTTATCCGAAATTGCGTTATGATCGAGGTCTGAGGTAGCTATAATAAAAGATTTTTGCGATTTACGGTGTGTTTTCGAAAGCGACATAAAAGTGTTAATTTCTTTTACTGTAAGATTTTGGTGTAACCTAATGTCAATAATAATGTTGTGTTTTTCGAAGCTTTTATATTGATGTGTTACCTTCATGAGAAATGAAACCAAATCTCCTTGTGTGTCTTTTATACAAATAGTATGTCCTTTTTGATCTACTTTCATTGTACTCTATAATTACAGTTTCTTGCTAATTTACAAAGAATATTTGTGATATAATAGGTGTGTAATTGAAAATCTACTGAATTTTTGAGGCCAATAAATAAATTACTGCCATTCTAATTGCAACTCCATTTTCTACCTGATTCAAAATCACCGATTGTTTGGAGTCGGCAACATCTGATGTGATCTCAACACCACGATTGATTGGTCCTGGGTGCATAATTACTATTTCCTTGTTCAGAGAATCCAGTAAGGTTTTGTCCAATCCATATTGTTGGGCATATTCCCGTGTAGAAGGGAAAAAATTCACGTCCATTCTTTCGTTTTGAACGCGTAACATGCTGGCTACATCACACCATTCTAGTGCTTTACGTAGATTTGATTCTACGGCAACTCCAAGTGATTCAATGTGTTTTGGAATGAGTGTTTTCGGTCCGCAAACCTTAACTTCAGCTCCTTGCATTTTCAAGGCGTAAATATTGGAAAGTGCCACTCTGGAATGCAAGATATCACCCACAATCACCACTTTTTTTCCAGCTACCTCTCCGAATTTTTCCCTTATGGAATAACTGTCCAATAAAGCTTGGGTTGGATGTTCGTGTGCACCATCTCCGGCATTTACAATACTTGCTGTAACGTTTTGGGATAAAAAATGAGCCGCGCCAGGATTAGAATGTCGCATCACCACCATATCCACTTTCATCGAAAGGATATTGTTTACGGTATCAATCAGCGTTTCTCCTTTTTTAACGGACGATTGTGCTGCCGAAAAGCTAATGACATCAGCAGATAACCGTTTTTGAGCTAGTTCAAAAGAAAGTTTAGTTCTGGTACTGTTTTCGAAAAAGATATTGGCAATAGTAATGTCTCGAAGGGAAGGCACTTTTTTTATGGGACGGTTAATGACTTCTTTAAAATGATCGGCGGTTTCAAAAATAAGGTCAATATCCTGCTTGTTGATATATTTTATTCCTAATAAATGATTTACACTTAATTCGCTCATTATAATCTTATTTATTAATTAAATAAATTGCATCTTCCCCGTCTTGTTTCTTCCAACACACCTTTACTTTTTCCTCGTTGATCGCATCCACCTGACGACCACGATAATCGGGTTGAATAGGCAAATGACGGCTAAAACGACGGTCAATCAATACCAACAATTCAATCTCTGATGGTCTTCCAAAGGATTGAATGGCAGTTAATGCGGATCGGATGCTTCTTCCTGTATACAAAACATCGTCAATAAAAACGACTTTTTTATTTTCGACGATAAAATCTATTTGGGTTTTGTTGGCTTCCAATGGCTTGTTGGTTCTACGGAAATCATCCCTGTAGAAAGTGATGTCTAAACAGCCCAATGCAATGTTTGTAATTTTATATTCTTTTTCCAACAAAGCTTTTAATCGCTCCGCCAAGAAAGTACCTCGTGGTTGTATTCCAATTAAAATGGTACCCGAAAAATCAAGATGCTTTTCGATTAACTGACACGCCAAACGGTGCAGAATGATATTGACTTCCTTTGAAGTGAGCAATATTTTTTGACTCATAATGAAGTGTTGTTTGGGTTGTAAAGATATAATTTTTTTGTTAATCCTAAATTTACTTTTTTTTATAAAAAAAACCGTTTCGATTTTGAAACGGTTTAAATATTTTTAAGAATACATTTTTGTCCTTAATTCCTGGACTTTTTCATCATCCAAGTAATCATCAAATGTCATATATCTATCTATTGCTCCGTTTGGAGTTAATTCGATAACCCTGTTGGCTACCGTTTGTGAAAACTCGTGATCGTGGGTGGTGAATATTACGGAGCCCTTGAAGTTTTTCAACGAGTTGTTGAATGCCGTAATCGATTCTAAATCCAAGTGATTTGTAGGCTCATCAAGCATTAAAACGTTGGCGCGTTGCATCATCATTCGAGATAACATACAACGTACTTTTTCGCCTCCCGATAAAACACGACAGGTTTTCAAAGCTTCTTCGCCGGAGAAAATCATTTTTCCTAAGAAACTACGAATATTTACTTCGTCTCGCTCCTCTTCCGTTTTTACCCACTGACGCAACCAGTCCACCAATGAATCATCGCTTTCGAAAAAAGAATGATTTTCTGCCGGTAAATACGATTGAATGGTAGTCACACCCCAGTCAAAAGCTCCAGAATCCGGTTTTTGATTTCCATTGAGGATTTCATAAAATGCAGTTGTTGCACGTGAATCTTTTGAAAAAAGTACAATTTTATCGCCTTTGGCCATATTCAAATCAACCCCTTTAAATAAAACCTCTCCATCAATAGACGCACTTAAATTTTGCACATTCAAAATCTGGTCACCTGCTTCACGCTCTTGGTCGAAAATGATAGCAGGATAACGGCGACTTGAAGGCTTAATTTCGGAAATATTCAATTTAGAAATCATCTTTTTACGAGAGGTTGCCTGTTTTGATTTGGCAACATTCGCAGAAAAACGACGGATGAATTCCTCTAGTTCCTGTTTCTTTTCTTCGGCCTTTTTGTTTTGTTGTGCGCGCTGTTTTGCCGCTAATTGACTGGACTCATACCAAAAAGTGTAATTTCCGGAATAGTGATTTATTTTGCTGAAATCAATATCCGAAATATGGGTACAAACCGCGTCTAAAAAGTGTCTGTCGTGAGAAACCACTATTACGGTGTTTTCATAATTGGCTAAGAAATTTTCTAACCAAGCGATAGTCTCAAAATCCAAATCATTGGTAGGTTCATCCATGATAAGCAAATCTGGATTGCCAAAAAGGGCTTGTGCCAAAAGCACTCGAACCTTCACTTTTCCTTCCAAATCGCCCATCATAGTAAAATGATTTTCCTCGGTGATTCCAAGATTGGAAAGCATTGATGCCGCATCTGACTCGGCATTCCAGCCATTCAATTCTTCGAATTGCACTTGCAACTCCCCTATTCTATCAGCATTTTCATCGGAATAATCCAAATACAAAGCATCCATTTCGGTTTTAATTTTATGCAAAACCTTGTTGCCCATCATCACCGTTTCGAGAACGGTATGTTCGTCAAACATGTTGTGATTTTGGTTCAAAACCGACATACGTTTTCCGGGTTCCAAGTGAATGTGTCCTGAAGTAGGATCCATTTCACCCGCTATTATTTTAAGAAAAGTAGATTTCCCAGCTCCGTTAGCGCCAATAACGCCGTAAATATTGCCATTTGTAAAGACCGTATTTACTTCGTCGAACAAAATTCTTTTGCCAAACTGAACTGATAAATTATTGATTGATAACATGAATGTATTTTTATTTTTTTGCAAAAGTACAAAAAAATACAGGTTTTTATTAACGTGTCAATTTATAACTTAAATCCGCCTTGGAATGCCAAAAGTTTTTCAGGAGTTAAGGTCTATCTTTTGACAAGAAAATAATTAGAGAACACACATCCCAAGAACTATAAATCCAATAAAAAAAGTCGCATGTAAAGAAATGCGACTTTTTTTACGGATTATTTTAGGTGTAATTACTTATTCCCTTTTTCGAAATCGGCAACGAACTGAGCCAAACCAATATCGGTTAATGGATGCTTCAATAAGCCATAAATCGCTGAAAGTGGTCCCGTCATTACGTCAGCGCCTATTTTGGCACAGTTAACAATATGCATCGTATGACGAACCGAAGCGGCCAGAATTTGCGTTTCATATCCGTAATTATCATAAATCAATCGGATTTCTTCAATAAGTGCCAAACCATCGGTTGATACATCATCTAATCGTCCAATAAAAGGAGAAACATAAGTAGCACCGGCTTTGGCAGCCAACAAGGCTTGTCCTGCTGAAAACACTAGAGTAACATTCGTTTTTACCCCCCTATCCGAAAAGTATTTGGCAGCCATTACACCTTCTTTAGTCATTGGTAATTTAACCACAATTTGCTCGTGTAATTCGGCCAATTCTTCACCTTCCTTTATCATTCCGGCGTAGTCTAGCGCATTTACTTCGGCACTCACATCGCCATCAACACTGTTGCAAATGTCAACATAATGTTTCAAAATATTGTTTTTTCCGGTAATTCCCTCCTTGGCCATCAATGATGGATTAGTGGTTACGCCATCTAAAACGCCCAATGCTTGCGCTTCCTTAATTTGAGCTAAATTAGCTGTGTCAATAAAAAATTTCATACTGTTTATATATTAATTGTGTGGGTATTGTTTTTGCAAAATTACAATTTAAAACGCAACATTTTAGAGTATTTACGCACTTTACAACTGGCTTGTGTATTGCTTGTTTTTTATTTTGATAATTTATTCAAAAGTAATTAATTTATTCAAATATCAAATGATGAATTGAACAAACCTCCTCGGGCAAATTGACTAAAAGACCAACCTTAGTCCCTACGGTGTTGATAGCAATATCCACTAGGATCTGATGTCATTCGCTTGCATCTGTTTCCCATCTTGGTTGTTCCGGAGCATTGAGCCCGAGAATCAGAAGCTGAATGACTTTTGGGTCTATAGTGTTTTGTAGGCTCCCAAGACCAGCACGTAATGCATAGAGTACTTTCTATACGCGCATCGGTTATATTAGGAAAAAAGTTGATTCCAGTTATCTTTTCCACCGCGTCAATCGATACGGCATAGCTTTGCAGAGATCTTGTAGAGGAATGATTGGGCATCAAAAAAGCGATACCTTTAATACTTGGAACGGAATAATCTAAGATTACTTTGTAGAAATATTTTGGAACAGCCACTTGCTCGGGGCCTATTTTGGGTAAGCCATTCCTTAAAACAGGACCTGTGACAATATAAATTTTTTTGTTTTCCACAGCCCATTCGCGGGCTTTTTCTTCCAGTTTTTTCCAAATCCCCCTATTAAATCCGGGTTCTTGGGGGCTCATATTACTATAATAGAAGGATTCCTGCATGCTTAGCGCAGACCATCCCATATCGGCAGCGGGTGCAAGGTGCCCTCTGTCGTATCCAGAACCTTTATAATCCGCTTGGGTAGCCGAACCAGATTGCACCGAAGGGTCAACTATAAATTTATTCGTTCGGTGGTATAATTTGATGGTTTCCTTGTCGGTTAGCTCATAGGCAACCCATCTTGCTTGTTCCTGCGCCTCGTTGTATAAAAGGGAATACCCTGCGTGGTGAATGACTTTGTCTTTGGGTTTGGTTTCGGGAATTTCAAAGTGTCCTTTTCCGGTGTTTAGATTAGAAATATGCTTTCCAGAGGAATGACCGGACGATTCTATTTGGGCATTTAAGCAACCTAGAGTAATCCAAGACAAAACGAATCCCAACACTTGCTTTTTCATAAAACTATAAAGTAAGAAGTTCCAAAAATAAGAAAAAAGAAGTGTTTTAAATCTATAAGAACTGAATATACCCCAAAGCACCCTATAACAGGCAAATACCAAAAATAAGTTAAACAAGTACAACCATGACAAAGACATTTAATCCAAACGTGCCATTTATTATTTTTCGAAATCAAGAAGAATGGTTGAAACAGAACAAGAAAGCCTTGGTTCTGGGATGTATCTTTTTAGCTTTTCCAATGCCAGGTTATAATTTATAATGCTTCATCAGCATTTTTTCAAAGACTTTATCGGGCAATATTCGCTTGAGAACAATCGAGAATTGCTGCATAAAAATCCCTACTTTATAATGAATTCTTGGGCTTGGGTTTTGGATAATTTGATAAACCGCTTCCGCCATTTCATCAGGATTACTGCCACTATCCACATGTTCGTCCATCATTTTCAAAGTGTTCCCATACGGAATTTCATAAGCGGAACCAATGATTACCGGTGCATGAAAACGCCCCGAGGCAATATTGGTAGCAAAATCACCTGGAGCCACATTGGTAATCTGAATTCCGAAAGATTTCACTTCCATTCGCAAGGCCTCGGTAATTAATTCCAAGGCGCCTTTCGAGGCGGAGTAAACGCTGCGATACGGCAAACCCATATAGCCCGCTATAGAGGTAATATTGATAATTAGTCCTGATTTTTGCAAGCGCATTTGAGGCAAAGCGGCTCTCATGACTTCAATCGGACCAAAAAAATTGGTTTCGAAATTGTTCTTGATTTCCTCCATCGGAATCTCTTCCAAGGGACCCGTGATTCCCACACCGGCATTATTAATAACAATATCCAGTCTGCCTGAAGTGGCGATTATTTTAGACACCGCGGTACGAATCGAATCCAGATTCCGAACCTCTAAGGCGACCAAGGGAAAGACAGAATGGAGTATGCGTTCGGGATTTCTGCTGGTACCGTATACTATGAATCCTTTATGGTGCAAAAATTCGCCAATAGACTTTCCTATTCCCGAAGAACCTCCTGTAATCAAAACTACTTTTTCCATTGTTATAGGGTATACGTTACTGGTTGTGCATTATGAGTTAAGTGATGAGAATATTGATTGCGTGTTTGTTTGTTCTAGCGCAACTACTTCGATTTAACCCAATCACCGAAAGGTTCAAAAATAAAAAAATCTTCCTGAAGGAAGATAATAAAACAGAAAAAGATTAGTAAAAACCCCGTTTGCTTCGCTCGGGTGCTTAGAAACCTACAATCATTAAAAAATGGCAAGCGACCTACATCGCACCGCTCAACCACTTACCCTTGCTATGTTCCCATCCTGGGGGATTTTGCAGGAGCTGGTCGTGTAGGACTTGCCAATGCAAATGTACGATGTATTTTATATTTTTGCAAGGGCTTTGCCTCTTTAAAATAAGGTTGTATATTGCATTATTAAAATTTTAATGTATGACAAATTATAACTTCCTATCTTTCATTTTATTAGGAATAGCCATGACAGCTTGTGGTGATAAAAAAAACAATGACACTTCCCTATTTAGTTTTGACGAATCTAAATTTGCAGCACACTATCATTCACAAGAGACTCTGGAATTGGGAATCTTGAACCCAAACAGCAAAGAGATTGACAGTGTCATTTATTATCTAAACGATAAAAAAATTGGTTCAAAAAAAGGGCACGGCAAACTATCATTCCAGTTAAAAGACCAAAAATTGGGATACCAGAATCTGAAAGCATTGGTCTATTTCGAAAGAGAAAGTGTCCAAACTACTGCCAGAATTGAATTAGGATCCGATATAGAACCTAAATTACTTAAGTACACAGTTCTCAAAACCTACCCCCATGACATTGCCTCTTTTACGGAAGGCTTAGAGTTTTATAAAGACACTTTATACGAAAGCATCGGATTGTATAAAAGTTCCAAACTTTTAAAAACAGATTACAAAACCGGAAGGATTTATAAGAGTTTGAAATTAGATGACCGCTATTTTGGTGAGGGAATAACATTCATTAATAACAAAATATACCAACTGACTTGGCAGGAAAAAACGGGTTTCATTTACAATGCCAATACTTGGAAATTAGAAAAAACTTTTACTTATGACAAGGACATAGAAGGTTGGGGAATGACCAATGATGGAAAATATATTTACCAAACCGACAAAACTGAAAAAATTTGGAAAATGGATCCTGAAAACCAGAAAATGGTGGATTATGTGAATGTATATTCCGGAGATTCCAAAATCCCAAGCATTAATGAGTTGGAATGGATCAACGGAAAAATATATTGTAATGTGTGGCAAAAAGATGCTATTGCAATAGTAAACCCTGATAGCGGAGCCGTCGAGGGAGTTCTTGATCTGTCAGGATTAAGAAAATTAATTCAATACCCTAAAGCCGAAGTATTAAATGGAATCGCTTACAATCCTAAAACTAAAACCATTTTTGTAACCGGAAAAAACTGGGACAAAATGTTTGAAATCAAGGTTTCGGAGTAATTCACATTGCTTATCGCGCATTGATTTGCATAAAAAAAGAGGAGCAAAATGCTCCTCTTTTTTTATGGCACTGATTTATTATTACTTTAATGTAAAACTTGTTTTAGAAACCAATTCGTCTTTGTCGAATACATTCACAAAATAAGTTCCCTTAGCAAAATCTTTTCCTGGCAAATCTTCTGATACGTCTACGGTTTTGTTAGCATATTTTACATTTGACACAAAACTATAGGTTAATGATTTATCCCCAAAAGTTTCCGTTTTCTTATCTCCCAAAACATTACTTTTGCTGTCAATCACCTGAACATAATAGGTTTTATCTCCAGATTTAGCAATTTTATTTTCGGCAATCGTAAAGCTAATTTTCAAAACATCTGCTCTACCGGCTCTTTCAGTTGCTATTTGTTTTCCAGAGCTTCTCATTTTATAAGCAGATGTTTTCATATTCAAAACCGCCAACTTAGATCCTAATTCAACTGTTTTTGATAAATCTTCATTTTTGACCACCAATATCTCATTGGCTTTTTTTGATTCCCCCAGTACAACAACAGTACTGTCGCGTTGCGTAGTTAGAGTTGTATTTTGTTTTTTCAAACCTTCATTTTCGGCTAATAAAACTTTCATGTTTCCTTGTAATTTAAGGAACTGTGTTTTGTATTTTGCCAAAGATGCAACATCACCTTTAGATTTCTTAAGGCCTTCCATAAGAATTATCACTTTCTCCCTTTCTTTGATTAACTCCTCAGACATCGAGGTGTTCTCTGCTATTGCAGCATCATAGGTTGTTTTTAAATCTTGTAAATCTTTCATTACCCCCTCTTTTTCAGATACGGTTTTTGTCAGTTCAGTTTTTACCACTTTTGCATCGGATGTGATTTTAAAAATATACACTAAACTTCCCACTAACAGAATTGCCAGAATAGCAATTATTGTTTTTAAACTTGAACTACTTTGTTGATTTTCCATTTTATAAATATTTTTATACAAATTTAATAATATAATTCGACCTAATAACGAATTCTCAGCAAATATATTATATTTGAACATTATAAATTTTTATGGAAAAGCTGATTCTATTTACGGTTAACGACCTTGCTAAAATTACAAACCACAGAAGTGGGGAAATAAAATTTGGCGAAAAAATGTTGACAATTCCAAAAGAAACGGATCCCATTTCATTTCTAAAAACATGTGAAGCAAAATATGTTTTATTTGGAATACCAGAAGATATTGGTATAAGAGCAAATTTTGGTCGACCTGGTGCTGCTTCAGCTTGGGAAAGTGCCATAAAAAGTATTGCCAATATTCAACACAATCGTTTTTGCAAAGGCAGCCAACTCCTTGTTTTAGGAAAACTAGACGTTTGTGAAGAAATGAAAGAAGTCAAAGATTTAGATTTTAATAATGTCAACGATCGGAAAAGACTAAGCCAATTGGTCGAAGTCATTGACAAGGAGGTTTCCCATATCATTTTTAATATAATAAAATCCGGAAAAACCCCCATTATTATAGGTGGCGGACACAACAATGCCTATGGTAATATTAAGGGTACGGCCCTAGCCAAAGGCAAACCCATCAATGCCATAAATTTTGATGCCCATTCTGATTTTAGAATTTTAGAAGGACGGCATAGCGGTAATGGTTTTTCTTATGTATATGAGGAAGGATTTCTTAAAAAGTATTTCATTTTTGGCCTGCACGAAAATCACACATCCAAAAGCGTTTTAGATATTATTAAAAAGACCGAAGACCGATTGAGATACAACACCTACGATAGTATCAAAATCAGAAAAGAAAAGGACTTCAATAATGAGCTTGTTCAAGCAATGAAGTTCATTGAAAGTGATGATTTCGGCATCGAAATAGATCTTGATGCAATTCCTGGTATTGCTAGTAGTGCCATGACCTTGAGTGGTTTCTCTATTGAAGAATTGAGGCAATTCATTTCTTACTTTGGCAAAAATAAAAAAGCGGCATATTTACATATTTGCGAGGGGGCTCCAGACTTGGGAGAAGAGAAAAACAATCATTTAATTGGAAAACTTATTGGTTATTTGGTCACCGACCTCATAAAATCCAACAGCGATAAGGCAATTCCTTAATTTGTTATTTTCCGGATGCAACTTCCCATTTAGAGAATTCCCAAGGAAGCAAATTTACAAATCCACAAATAAACCTATCTTTGTGGAGCTATCCATCAACTTATTATTGGATATTTAATACAAAAAATATGTTATTCGAAGATTTATCACTCTCAAAAAGTATACAAAAAGCCGTATTTGAAGAAGGCTATATTAACCCTACTCCAATTCAAGAACAATCTATCCCACTAGTTTTATCTGGCAGGGATTTAATAGGTTGCGCGCAAACCGGAACGGGAAAAACGGCCGCGTTTGCCATTCCAATCATACACCAATTGCACAGAATTGTTGGTTCCTCAAAAAAAGCCAAAGAAATTAGGGCATTAATAGTGACTCCAACTCGAGAATTAGCCGTTCAAATTGGCCAAAGTTTTGACACTTATGGAAAGTACACTAACCTGACTCAACTCACCATTTTCGGTGGGGTGTCTCAGGTTCCGCAAGTAGATGCTTTACGAAAAGGAGTCGATATACTGGTTGCAACACCGGGGAGATTACTTGATTTACACAAACAAGGTTTTATTGATTTTGACCATCTGCATACTTTAGTGCTTGACGAAGCCGATCAAATGTTGGACATGGGTTTCATAAATGACGTCAAAAAAATTGTGAAGCTTACCCCAAAAAACAGACAAACCTTATTGTTTTCTGCCACGATGCCCATTGCCATTCGGGAATTAGCAGAAATGTTCTTGAAAGATCCGGCAAAAGTGGAAGTTTCGCCAGTTTCATCAACAGCCGAAAGCGTGGAACAGCATGTCTATTTTGTTGAAAAAACAGAAAAAAGAAATTTGTTGTACCATTTGATAAAGAATGAAAATTTATCCGATGTTTTGGTCTTTTCCAGAACCAAACACGGTGCCGACAATGTTGTAAAAGCGCTGCGTAAAAATAACATTGCAGCTGAAGCAATTCACGGTGACAAATCACAAAATGCAAGACAACGCGTTTTGGATGCTTTTAAGAAGAAGGAAATTGGTGTATTGGTTGCAACTGACATTGCGGCTCGTGGAATTGACATAGACCAATTGCCGTTTGTAATCAATTTTGATTTACCCAATATCCCCGAAACTTATGTACACCGAATAGGCAGAACAGGTCGGGCTGGAAATGAAGGAATCGCAATTTCTTTTTGCAGTAAAGACGAACATCAATATTGGAAAGACATTCAAAAACTGATAAAAGTGGATGTAAAAACCATAAATGACCATCCCTACCATTGGCATTCAGGAAGTCCAGAATCAGGCGCAGTCTCTCCAGAAAAAAATTCAAACCGAAGTGGTGGTGCCCATAAATCCAGAAAATCAGAGGCATCAAAACAAAACAAAAAACGCTGGTATTAACTTGCTTTCCACAAGCTGATTTTAAAATTCCACAAGTGCCTTTTAGTTTTTACTAAAAGGTATCTTTTTAATACTAACTTTCTTAATATCAGTTAATTATATGTTAATTATATGTTATGTAATTTTTGAAGACGAGCATTTTTTCCTAAATTTATGTAATTAATTATAAACAATTTAAATATAAAAAAATTATGGAAACATTAGTTAAAAGAGACGGCTTGTTCCCGTCACTAGCAAGTAGACCATTAAACAATTTTTTTGATGATTTTATCGTAAAAGATTTATTTGATTGGTCTGATAGAAATTTTGCCACTTTAGGCACTAATTTACCATCGGTAAATTTAAAAGAAACCGATACTAAATTAGAAGTAGAATTAGCAGCTCCAGGAATGAAAAGAGATGACTTCAAAGTTGAAATTGATAATAATATCTTGATGATCTCTTCTGAAAAAGAAGAAGAAACTGAAGAAGTCAGAAAAAAAGAAAATTATGTTAGAAAAGAATTTAATTATCAATCTTTTTGTAGAACTTTCAGTTTGCCTGAAACAGTAGATGAAAACAAAATTGAAGCTAGCTATAAAGATGGTATTCTTCATGTTGCCATTGCAAAAAAAGAAAGTGCTAAAAGAAAAGCTTTAAAATCCATTCCAATTAAATAAATTTATTTGTTGAATTTATATCGAGTAAATCATAAAACCATTTGAAATTTCATATAATTTCAAATGGTTTTTTATTATACGGCGTACCCAAAAACTATTAAGTTGGTTTAATTCTCTATGAAACACTTTAGCAACAAGACCTTATTATTATTTAACTTCTAAAAGTGTTAGGCCCCGGAGGATTTATAAATTGATAATTATAATCTAGTCAAATTTTTATAATTACTATCAAAAAGTTCAATCGAGATTGTTTAATTGGTTGAAAATGTATTTTATTATTTTAAATATTTGTCGAACATAAGATGTTAATAATCATGTATTTGGTGCGTTAATAATTTGTTAATATTTTAAAATCGAATTCATTTATTTACTAAATTAGAATAACTAAAATTAACAATTAAAAACATTTTAAACTATGGGAACTTTAATTAAAAGAAAGGGATTATTTCCTTCGATGATGAAGAAATCAGTTAACAATTATTTTGATGATTTTATTACAAGTGAAACATTTGATACGACAGATAGAAATCTTGTTATATTAAACGGTGGCCTGACATCCGTAAATTTAAAAGAAATTGATACAAACGTCGAAGTTAAATTAACAGAACTAAAAAAGAAACAAGACCATTTTAAATTTGAAGTTGAAAATGATATGCTGATGTTTTATTCTTCCACTTCTTCTGAGGAAATAGAAAAAAAAGACAAGTTCATTGGTTTAGAATTTAATTATCGCTCATTTTGCAGGTTGCCAAACCCTTAGTTTCCCAAAAAAACACAAAACAAAAAATGCTGGAATCAACCAGCATTTTTTGTTTTGTGTATTTGGTCGGTAATCACTTGGTACAATTTCACGGGTTCAAAAGGTTTTATCATAATGTCATTCATACCCGCAGAAATACCTTCTTCGATTATTTCGGCTTTTGTAAAAGCTGTCAGCGCAATAATAGGTGTTTTTATTCCCTTGAACCTAATCTTCCTTGTAGTTTCAAAACCATTCATCACTGGCATATTAATATCCATTAGAATGACGTCAAAATATTCTTTTTCTAAAATTTCCAAGGCTTGGAATCCATCATCGGCAAGAGTACAAATATAATTGTTTTTCTTAATGATTTTTTGAGTTACGAGTTGGTTAATTTTGTTGTCCTCAACGACTAATACTTTGTATATTTGTTTTGCTGTCAAATCAACTTGAATATTATTTATAATTTCAATTGTTTTATCCAGATCATGCTCAAATGCTATGGTGAAAGTAAATGTAGAACCTAATCCTAATTTACTTTGAAGTGAAATAGTACTATCAAAGAGATGTAATAATCTTTTTACGATGGATAAGCCCAAACCTGTGCCTTGATAATCGGTCTCTTTTCTTCCAACTTGAACAAATTTATCAAAAATCGTGTCTTGGTCAGCAGCCGCAATTCCTATACCATTATCTATAATTTGGAATTCAACGAAGTTCACCTTGTCTTTTACTTCCACCAAGTTTGCAATAATAAACACCTTCCCATTTTTTGTGAATTTCAAGGCATTACTCACTAAATTCATCAGTATCTGTGAAAATCTTAATTTGTCCCCAATTAAACTTTCCGGAATAGCCGAATCGATTTTGACCGTTATGGAATTCCCATTACTCTTAGCCAAAAAGGATAGTGAATTTTTAATCATATTGATCTCGTCCGCAATATTGAAAGTCAAACTTTCAAGGACAATCCTATTTTCTTCTATTTTATTTATTTGAAGAACATCATTCACTAATGACAATAAGTACCTGGCAGAAAATTTAAGGGAACTCAAATGTGGACTGTTTTCTAATTCTTTATGTTCATCTAAAAGCATATTTGTAATACCCACAACTCCATACAATGGTGTTCTCAATTCGTGGCTAATGGTAGAAACAAATTGAGTTTTTAGCATAGAGGCTTCCTCCGCATTATCTTTGGCGATAACTAACTGTTCATTGGCCAGAGTAAGTTCCGCATTCTTTTTTTTCTTAAATCTGTAATTTTTGTACAACGAATACAGTAATAATAGTAATACGCTCAATATGACATAAAATAAAAAGAGAATAATTCTGGATTTTCTTAAACTTTGGTTTTGCAATTTATTTTGTATTCCAATCGCATCAAGCTTTCTTTTGTACTCATTCAACTCCAAATTCATTCCAACTGCATTTGCCTTCGCCAGTTTCTCTTTATTATAAAGCTCTTCAGTAATTTTATAATAGAGTTCCAAGTTTTTGTATGCATTTTTATAGTCCCCATTTTTAAATAAAAATTTTGAATATTCATGGTGTGAAAATGACAAATCTGTTTTTTCCTCTCCCACATTTCCTAATTTTATGGCATTCAAAAAGTAATATTCTGCTTTTTTATTTTCTCCTTTATTTCCGTAATACATGCCATTGAGCATGTTCAAAACTACAATAGTTGATTTGTCTCCGAATTTTGAATGGTATTTATTAACAAATTTCAAATATGGAAAACCATCATTAAAAGCATCAATTTCAAAATATGCCCAAGCAAGATTCAATTTGGTTAACATAATCTGACTTGTATCGGCTGTCTTTTGGCTGTATTCTAATGCTTTTTTGTAGTAATCTATTCCAATGACATATTGTTTTTTTTCGAAACAATAGGTATTACCTAAATTATTGTTCAACCGATATTTAATGGTGTCATTCCTGATTTTATTGGCATAATTTATTCCTTTTTTATAAAACGAAATTGCTTTATCAAATTCAGCCAAATAATTGTAATTAGCGCCAATTATATTGTAGGAAATGGCTATAAGATTCTTGTCATTTATAATACTGGCATAATCTAATGCTTTTCGTGAAGTGACTAGCGATTTTTCAAAATTAGCGGAACGCATGTATTGCGTTGCTTTCTTGGTCAAAATTGCTACTTCTTCTTTAGAAGGTAATTTTGTTTGTGCAGAAGTATTATTACTGAAAATATTCAGAAATAATAGGGTAAAGGTGTAAACAACAATTCGTAATTGATACATAAATAAGTATTGCTGTTTCAAATATACATTATAATTTCAGTATTAGCCACCATCTTTACCTTCCCATTTTCCAACAACGGATGTTGCCAAAGCATTCCCTAACACATTCGTAGCGCTTCTAAACATATCACAAAAATGGTCGATTGGAAGAATCAAGGCAATTCCTTCGATGGGAATTTTAAACATGCCGCAGGTGGCTGCCACAATAACCAAACTCGCTCGAGGAACTCCAGCAATTCCTTTGCTGGTTAGCATCAAAACCAAAAGCATCGTTAATTGTGTTCCTAAATCCAAATGAACCCCATAAGCCTGCGCAATAAAAATACTGGCAAAAGTCATATACATCATGCTTCCGTCCAAGTTAAAGGAATACCCTAAAGGCAACATAAAAGATACTATTTTATCTTTTATCCCAAATCGTTCCAATTCTTCAGTAAGTTTAGGGAAAACAGCTTCACTGCTTGTGGTGCCAAAAGCAATTATCAGTGGACTTACTATGTGATTTAGTAATGTTTTTATTCTTTTTCCAAGGAAAATATATCCTACAATAATTAGAAAAAACCATAAAGATGAAATTCCGATCAAAAAAGAACTGAAAAATTTGATATACGTGATGACCAATTCATTCAAGTCTTTTATGGCAAAAACACCCGCAATTGCACCAAACACCCCTAGAGGAGCAAATTTCATTACATAATTAACCATTTTCAAAATGATATGAGAAGTTTTATCCAATGCGACAATAACCGGCTTTGCATGACTTCCAATAGAAGCAGCTGCCAATCCGAAAAAAATGGAAAAAATAACAATCTGCAAGATTTCATTATTCGCCATCGCTTCAAAAATACTTTTAGGAATTATATGCTCCATAAAGTTTTGTGCGGAGAAACAGTGTGTTTTTTCGGTTACTTCGGAAGCAGAAGTTAAGTCGACATTTGTCAAATTTAGTCCTACTCCAGGTTTTAAAATATTTACCCAAAACATCCCTATTAACAACGAAACAAAAGAAGCACTAAAAAACCATCCTAATGCCTTTCCTCCTACTCTTCCAACAGCTTTAACATCACCAAGCTTGGCTATTCCCACCACCAATGTAGTAAATACCAATGGTGAAATAATCATTTGCACCAAACGAATAAAAACCGTTGCTGCTAATTTAATTGTATCGCTGAATTCTTTGGCGAAATCAACTTCATAATTGGTATGAATGAAAATACCCAAAGTCGCTCCCAGCAACATGGCGATAAGAATTTGAACGGTCAAATTTCCTAATAAAGAGCTTTTTTGGATTTCGGTTTGCGTCATTTTGTTTGGTTATTATAATACCCTATAAATGCTACAATTCATTTATGGCCCTTCCGTTAGTAAAATGAACTATGAAGATTATTCAAAAGTTCAACGAGATTCGAGAGCTCTAGAAATTAGTACTGTAGGTTTTATTTATTAAATAAAAATCAGCAAGAACTATGGCGGCCATGGCTTCAACAATGGGAACCGCTCTAGGAACAACGCAGGGATCATGACGTCCCTTTCCTGTCATTTCAGTAATCTTTCCTTTATTGTCAAGCGATTCTTGTTTTTGCATGATGGTAGCCACAGGTTTGAAAGCCACGCGAAAATAAATATCCATTCCGTTGCTTATTCCTCCTTGAATTCCCCCAGAAAGATTCGTTTTTGTAGTGCCATCAGGATTATATAAATCGTTGTGTTCACTTCCTTTCATTTCTGTTCCACAAAAACCACTTCCGAATTCAAATCCTTTTACGGCATTTATCGAAAGCATGGCTTTTCCAAGTTCGGCATGTAATTTATCAAAAACAGGTTCGCCTAAACCAATTGGAACATTTTGAATCACACAACTCACAGTTCCTCCAACAGTGTCACCTTGTTTCCGAATGTCACGAATATATTCCTCCATGATAACGGCCGATGCTTCATCCGGACAACGAACTGGATTGCTCTCGGTTTTTGAAAAATCTAACTCTTGGTATGGTTTATCAAGAAAAATGGGGCCTACGGAAGATACGTAGGCATTTATGGTGATAGTGGGTAATATTTGTTTGGCAATAGCACCTGCCACTACTCTACTGGCAGTTTCACGAGCCGAACTACGACCTCCACCACGATAATCACGAAGACCATATTTTTTATCATACACATAATCGGCATGGCTGGGTCTATAGTTATCTTTTATATGAGAGTAATCATCTGATTTCTGATTTGTGTTTGGAATTATAAAACCGATAGGCATTCCCGTAGTTTTACCTTCAAAAATTCCGGAAAGGAATTGAACATCATCAGATTCTTTTCGCTGGGTAACTATTGCTGATTGCCCGGGTTTTCTTCGAGACATTTCAAATTGAATGGCTTCAAAATCTAATGTAATTCCTGAAGGACAACCATCAATAATCCCGCCTAAAGCTTCTCCATGTGATTCTCCAAAAGTTGTAATCCTGAATAGTGTTCCATAGCTATTTCCTGCCATTGTTATAATTTTTGAACAAAAGTACTATTTTAGTTCAAATTTTAAAAGGTTAAACACATATTTCAAGATAAAGTTTTGTCAATTTTGAACAACATCAGACCTACCAAAGCAGAAACCTCATAAAATAGAATTATTAGGAACCTTCCGATTTAAAAGTACTAATCATTACAATTTTTATATTATTTGATTAATTTTACAGTCCAAAATATGATTCCGATTGCTATCGGAACTTAAATCTCAAAATTTAAAGGATGTCTGAATCGAAAAAAGATTACAAAAGAATAACCACCAAGTCATTAATCGATATGAAAGCCAACAGTGAAAAAATCTCCATGCTTACAGCATATGATTATTCTATGGCTAAAATTGTTGATAGTGCCGGTGTTGACGTGATATTAGTGGGTGATTCCGCTTCGAATGTTATGGCGGGTCATGAAACTACTTTGCCCATAACCTTAGATCAAATGATTTATCACGCATCGAGTGTGGTTCGCGCCATAAACAGGGCTTTAGTTGTAGTGGATTTGCCTTTTGGAAGTTATCAATCGGATCCCAAAGAAGCCCTGCGTTCTGCCATAAGAATCATGAAAGAAAGTGGTGGTCATGCCGTAAAACTCGAAGGCGGAAGTGAAGTCAAAGAATCCATCAAAAAAATATTGAATGCGGGAATTCCTGTTATGGGACATTTAGGTTTAACACCGCAATCTATCTATAAATTTGGTACTTACACCGTTCGTGCTAAAGAAGAAGAGGAAGCGGATAAATTAATGCAAGATGCCAAAATGCTCGAAAAAATTGGTTGTTTTGCGCTAGTTGTCGAAAAAATTCCAGCAGATTTGGCCAAGAAAGTTGCCAAAAGTGTTTCTATTCCCGTGATTGGGATTGGAGCAGGTGGCGGAGTTGACGGTCAAGTTTTAGTTATTCATGATATGCTAGGTATGAATAATGAATTTAGCCCAAGATTTTTGCGCCGCTACATGAATTTATACGAAGGAATGACCAATGCCATCGGTAAATATATAGCCGATGTGAAGTCAAGAGATTTCCCAAATGAGAAAGAGCAATATTAGTTTTTAGAATTCTTAGAATCTAGATTTTTAGACTATTTTAAAAATATTAGATGCATCAATTCAAAGAATATTAATTTGGAGAAAGAGTCGATTCTTTTGTTATGAAATTTATTCAATAACTTCAACTTTTCCGAATGATGAAAAATTTGGAATTACGAATCAATTGAGAAGAGCTTCTGTTTCAATTCCCTCAAATATAGCCGAAGGTTCATCAAGAAATTCAAACAAAGATTTTTCAAGATTTCTTGAAATTGCAATAGGTTCGGCTTATGAAATTGAAACACAACTTTTAATAGCCCCAGACTTAGGTTTTATTCATCAAGATAAATTGGATCCGTTAATAATGCAACTTGAAGAAATTATCAAAATGACCTCTAAATTTCGTTCAACTCTAAAAATCTAGATTCTAAGAAGTCTAATTCTCTAAATGAAAATTCTATCCACCAAAAACAACCTCCAAATCCTGCACGAAGACAATCACATTATTGTCATAAATAAGCGCGTGGGAGATATTGTGCAAGGAGACAAAACAGGAGACAAACCGCTATCCGAAGTGGTCAAAGAATACATCAAGGACAAGTATAACAAGCCGGGAGAAGTCTTTTTAGGAGTAGTACACAGACTCGACAGACCGACTACTGGAATTGTAGTTTTTGCCAGAACCAG
Source organism: uncultured Flavobacterium sp. (assembly GCA_964535705.1). Classification (GTDB taxonomy): domain Bacteria; phylum Bacteroidota; class Bacteroidia; order Flavobacteriales; family Flavobacteriaceae; genus Flavobacterium. Next base: position 12,467 of record CAZHVE010000018.1, on the reverse strand, counting down.
TAAGGCTTTAACGCGATTGAACGAATTGTTTAAAAACAGGGAAACCCAAAAAACCTATTGGGCTATCGTAAAAAACAAGCCTCAAAAACCCGAGGACAAACTGGTTCATTTTCTAAAAAGAAACGAAAAAAATAATACTTCAAAGGCACATATCAATGAGGTTCCGGAAAGCAAATTAGCCAGTTTAGATTATCGAATCATTAAAGAACTGACCCATTATTTCGCTTTGGAAATCAATCTTCATACAGGAAGACACCACCAAATCAGGGCACAACTATCAGCCATTGGCTCCCCCATAAAAGGAGATTTAAAATACGGTTTCGATCGAAGCAATCCCGACGGTGGTATACATCTCCATGCGAGACAATTGGTTTTTGTTCATCCTGTTTCTAAAGCATATGTAGTCATTATTGCACCTACTCCTGAAGATTCCATCTGGAATGCATTGGGATAATTTTTAAATATATTATTTCTAAAAATCACAAATAAATTAACATATTTATTTATATTTGGTATACCTCAAAACGAAAATTAAAATTTAAACTAAAATTATGAAAAAAATCACCTTATTGCTGTGTTCTTTAATCTTTAGTCCCACTTTTGCTCAAGATCATTTTTCAGGAATTACCACCTCAAAACGTGTTGGGATTTTAAATGCTAGCTTAAATCCGTCAGAATTATCCAATTTAGATAGCAAATTTGAAGTACAATTAATGTCTTTCAGTCTTAATGTAGCCAACAACAAAATTGGCTTTAGTGACATTGCAAATGGAAACAATCTAGAAGACCTTATTTTTAAAGGCGATGGACCAGTAAGTTTCAATGTTGATGCGGAATTTTTATTGCCTGGTGTTGCCCTAAAAGTATTAAATTGGGGATTTGCGTTAACAACAGCAGGGCATATCAAAACAAATGTAACGGATTTTGACCCTACTGTTGGAGACGCCTTTATAAATGGTGCGTTGAATTCTGTTACAAGCGGAACAACAACAATATCAAATACTAACAACCAACGTATCAATGCAGCTACTTGGGGCGAACTTGGATTTTCTGCTTCCCACAAAATATTTGAGAATAAAAAAAATAAAATTAGCGGAGGGGTGACTTTGAAGTTATTATTTCCTGGTTCTTATGCCAATATAGGTGCTGGAAATTTTCAAGGAACATTTACTACAAACACAACAAATCCTTCAGGACCTGATTTTGGAAAAATAATTCTTAGCAATGCTAATGCTGACATAAATATTGCTTACACAGGGGCATTAGCCAATAGTTTTACAAACTCTAGTGATTATACCAAATCACTTTTTGGCAATTTAAACGGAATAGCCGCAGATTTGGGTATTAACTATCAACTAAAAGGAGCTGGAAAATCCTATAAATTAAAAATAGGTGCTGCCGTAAAAAATATAGGAAACATGACTTTTAAAGGGGATGATATTTATTCAAAAGATTATAAATTAAATATTGCAGGTAGTAATAAATTAGATTTAATTGTTTTTGAAAATGTCTCAGGTGTCAAAGATATAGAAACAGCTTTTGGTAGCAATTTAAGTGTATTAGAAAACAAAAAAGATTTCAAAGTTAAACTGCCTACCATTTTAAACTTATATGCAGATATTAAGGTGATTTCGAAATTGAATGTTACCTTGTTTTTACAGCAAAAAATGAATGCTGACAGTGCAAACGACCAGATTACCTCACAAAATATTTTCTCTGTTACCCCTAGAGTTTCTTTAGGCTTTTTTGAGGCTTATATGCCAATTGGAGTTAATGAAATATCAGGCACAACCGCAGGTTTAGGATTTAGATTGGGCGGCTTTTTCCTTGGCTCGAACTCTATTTTAACGGCAGTTACAAATGACAGTAAACAAGCTGATTTTTACACTGGGTTTAGATTTGGTTTTTTATAGTCCAAAGTGATTGTTTTCTGTTAAAAAAAACTCTCGATACTCAATACTATTTAAAGTACTAAGTATCGAGATTTTTTTTTATAAATTGTATCGTAGGCTTCCTTAAAATTATGATACTTGCCTCATGGAAGGTTTTGATTCGTTACGAGTGAAAAAAATAGTACATTTGCCATCATAATCCGAAATAAATAGGCTAATAGGTTGCGGTATTCGGGAAGAAAATGGTATTTATGGAGAACCTTTTAGAATCCCTTTTGAAGAAGTCTATTTCAAGTTATAATTACAGTCCACAAAAAACAAAAATATGAAATCAGCACAAGAGAAAATAGAAAGAATAAAAACTAACGGATATGATCTTAATTTTGGAAATGTATTGGAACAGGCTTTCGAAAATTATAAAAAAATAGCCTTATATGCCGGTTTAATGCTGTTGGTATTTTCCGTTTTATTTTTTGCTGTGCTTTTTGAATTAGCCATTTCATTTTTTGATATGGAAACTATTATGGAGAGTTTAAAAGGAGGAAGTTTTAATCCGGAGAATCTTCCCAAGGATTTCTTATTAATCTATACCGGAAGCGTATTATTGATTACCATTTTAATAAGTCCGTTTCAAGCTGGATTTCTTAAAATGGCAGAATGTGGTGAAAAAGGCGAGGAATTTCATGTTTCCACAATATTTGAATATTATAAATCCCCGTATCTTATACGAATTATATTTTCAACATTGTTGGTAACCCTCATGGGTTCGGGACTTTCCCTTTTGCTAGACTATACTGGAATCAAGTTCGTTGGATCCTTGATAGCAGTTACGCTATCTTTTTTAACGTTTTTGTCTATTCCGTTAATTGTTTTTGGAAATTTGAAAGCTATTGATTCCCTAAAATCTAGTATAGCTATTGTTTCAAAACAGCCTTTAGTGCTTTTGGGCCTAATAATTGTCGCGGGCATTGCCTCTATGGTAGGTTTTATAGGATGCTTTGTTGGTGTATTTTTCACGATCCCCTTTATGTATTCTATGAATTATGCTATTTATTCTGCAATCATAGGTTTTGATTCCAATTCTGATTTAGAGTAAATTGAATTGCAAATTAAAATCTTAAATATTTCTAGAAAATCAAAGCAAGTTTGCGGTTTTTTAAACTAAAAAAGGGAAGCTGTTGCCAGATTCCCTTTAAAATAGATTAAAAATGCTATTAATTAAACCAAATCAAAACGATCTAGATTCATTACTTTATTCCAAGCAGCAACAAAGTCATTTAAAAACTTTTCTTGTGAATCGTTAGATCCATAAACCTCAGCAATTGCTCTTAACTCGGTATTCGAACCAAAAATTAAATCTACACGAGTTCCAAACCATTTTATTGAACCACTAGAACGATCTGTTCCTATAAAAGCATCATCCGATTCTGAAACTGCTTTCCAATTTGTAGTTAAATCTAATAGGTTTACAAAAAAATCGTTGGTAAGTTGCTCTTGTTTGTTGGTAAAAACACCATTTTGAGATTGATCAAAATTAGCATTCAAAACACGCATTCCGCCAACTAGAACAGTCATTTCTGGAGCAGTTAGTGTTAGCAATTGTGCTTTATCAATAAGCATTTCTTCTGTAGAAACGGTATATTTTGTCTTACTATAATTACGGAAACCATCTGCTAACGGTTCCAAAAAGTGAAAAGAATCAATTTCGGTTTGTTCTTGTGAAGCATCTGCTCTTCCAGCTACAAAGGGAACATTTAGGGTGTGTCCTGCATTTTTTGCTGCTTTCTCTACTCCTACATTTCCTGCTAAAACAATTAAATCGGCAATAGAAACTTGTCTGTCCGATTGAGAGGCGTTAAATTCTTTTTGAATAGTTTCTAAAATCCCTAAAACTTTTGCTAATTGTGATGGATTATTTACTTTCCAATCTTTTTGTGGCTCCAATCGAATGCGAGCTCCATTTGCACCACCTCGTTTATCCGATCCACGAAAAGTTGATGCCGATGCCCAAGCTGTAGAAACCATTTCGGAAACAGACAAACCAGTTGCTTGTATTTTTGCTTTTAAAGAAACAATATCATTACTGTCAATAGTTTTATACGATACTTTTGGAATTGGATCTTGCCAAATTAAATCTTCTGCTGGAACTTCTGCTCCTAAATAAAGTGCTTTAGGTCCCATATCTCTATGGGTTAATTTGAACCAAGCTCTTGCGAATGCATCATCAAATTCAGCTGGATTGGCAAGAAAATGTCTAGAAATTTTTTCGTATTTAGGATCAAATCGTAATGCTAAATCTGTAGTCAACATTACTGGCGTGTGACTTTTTGAAGAGTCAAAAGCATCAGGAACGATACCAGTTCCAGCACCATTCGTTGGTTTCCATTGATGAGCACCAGCAGGACTTTTGAATAATTCCCATTCAAAACCAAAAAGATTTTCGAAATAATTATTGCTCCATTTAGTTGGTGTTGTAGTCCAAGCACCTTCTAATCCACTGGTTATCGTATCACCTGCATTACCGGTACCAAAAGAGTTTTTCCAACCTTTACTTTGCTCTTCGATTCCTGCGGCAGCTGGTTCTACACCTACATATTTATTTGCATCTGCCGCACCATGAGTTTTTCCAAGAGTATGGCCGCCCGCAATAAGTGCAACAGTTTCTTCATCATTCATAGCCATACGAGCAAAAGTCTCTCGAATATCACGTGCAGATAATAATGGATCTGGATTTCCGTTTGGTCCTTCTGGATTTACATAAATCAATCCCATTTGAACTGCTGCCAATGGATTTTCTAATGCTCTATCTCCTGAATATCTTTTATCATCTAACCATTCTTTTTCGGAACCCCAATAGATATCTTCTTCTGGTTCCCAAACATCAGTTCTTCCTCCTGCAAAACCAAAAGTTTTAAATCCAGCAGATTCAAAACCACAATTTCCAGCTAAAATCATTAAATCTGCCCAAGAAATTTTATTGCCATATTTTTGTTTTATAGGCCATAATAATAAACGTGCTTTGTCAAGATTTCCGTTATCTGGCCAACTGTTTAATGGTGCAAAGCGTTGTGTTCCAGAACCAGCTCCACCACGGCCATCGGCTGTTCTATAAGTTCCTGCACTGTGCCAAGCCAATCGAATAAAAAAACCAGCATAACTGCCATAATCCGCTGGCCACCATTCTTGAGATGAAGTCATTAATTCGTTAATATCACTTTTTAAAGCCTTTAAATCGAGTGATTTGAATGCCGTAGCATAATCAAAAGATTCATCCATTGGATTAGAAAGTATTGAATTTTGACGAAGAATATTTAATTTTAACTGATTTGGCCACCAATCATTATTTCGAGTTCCATTACCTGCACTCTGTTTCGCAGCAGTTCCGTTTGAAAACGGACATTTGCCATGTCCGTTTGTATTGTTTGCGTAATTTTCCATATTGAGATTGATTATTTAATTTATTATATGCGAATTTAATTCAATTCCACAAATCAATTTTAAAATTTCAATAGATAAAAACTATAGTTTTACTACTATATTTTATACAATCAAAGCATCCTATCAGGTTGAAAAAATTAAATAGAAAGCTATTATGAATATTCCAAAATCTTAAATTATTTTCATACTTTTGAACCTCATTAAAAAAACAAAAAGAATGGCTTCAATAACATTAGGAGGAAATCCAATACACACATCGGGTGAATTACCAACAGTTGGCAGCAAATTAGCTGATTTTAAATTAGTAAAAGAAGATTTATCGATCGCAACATTAGCTGATTTTTCGAATTCTAAACTATTATTAAACATATTTCCAAGTGTTGAAACTGGTGTATGTGCATCTGCCCTTAGAAAATTTAATGAAATTGCCAGCCGATTTGCAAACACAAAAGTTTTATGTATTTCTAGAGATTTACCTTTTGCTCAAAAGCGTTTTTGTGGGGCTGAAGGATTAGAAAATGTAATTAATTTGTCTGATTTTGATACAGCTGATTTTGGAAAAACAAATGGCTTATTAATTTTAGATGGAAGTTTTGCAGGTTTGCTGTCTAGATCTGTAATAATTGTTGATGAAAACGGAACAATTATATACACAGAACAAGTTCCAGAAATAGGAAACGAACCTAATTATGAAGCTGCTTTGGCAGTACTTTAAAAGTTTTAAATGGAATTTAAAAAAGACACTGCTTTTTTTTCCGGAAGATTAAAAAGTCTAAAATATGCTTTTAATGGTGCTTTAAAACTAATTGCTACAGAACATAGTATTATGGTTCAGTTTACCTTAGCAATACTATTAATATTTGCCGGATTTTTTTTTAAGATAAATAAAACGGAATGGTTATTTCAAACTTTAGCAATTGGTTTAGTTATTAGTATTGAAGGTCTAAATACTGCTGTCGAAAAAGTAGCTGATTTTATTCACCCCAATTTTAATGATAAAATTGGTTTTATAAAAGACATTGCAGCAGGTGCAGTATTTTTTGCGGCTATGACGGCAATCGCAATTGGCATCATCATTTATTTGCCAAAATTTTTATAGTTAATCGTACAAACAAGAATGGCTAAAACAATAAAAAAAGCAACTCCAAAGGAAAAGAGCGATTCAAAATCTGCAATAGATAAATCCTGGGCAATAACAAAACAACACAAAATCGTTTTGGGTAGTCTTTTAGTACTGTTTTCGGTTGCATTATTATTGGCGTTTATTTCCTTTTACATCTACGGTCAAACCGATCAAAGTGCCTTGGGTACTATTTCTCGTAGTGAAACAGTGCATAACTGGCTGGGGAAATTTGGAGCCTTTCTGGCAGATTTAATCGTTTATAAAGGTTTTGGAATTGCCTCCTTTCTCTTCGTCCGATTATTCTTCCTCACGGGCCTTTTTTTAGTGTTAAACTTACCCCTTAAAAAGCTAAAAAATATATGGTTTTGGGACTTATTTGTAGTTAACATCTTATCAATCCTATTTAGTTTTTTTGCCACTTCCCTACCCGAGTTGGGAGGCACTGTTGGCTATGAATTGAATATGTTTTTTCAGAATTATATTGGCAAAATTGGAACCTTATTGGTTTTACTTTTTGGGCTTATCATCTATTTGATTTTCAAAATCAAAATTTCACCCGACAAAATCCAATCCTTCTTCGAAAACACCAAAAAAGAAATAAAAACAAATTTAGGCTCAACTGCAAATAATACAAGCGCCTACAACTTGGAAGAATATGCTGTAGAAGTAGCCTATGACTACAACGATGAGGATGAGGAAATAGAAGGAATACACTTAAAGTCAACGGGGTCGCAATTCGAACTCAATAAAGAAGCGCTAAGACCCACGATTAGTAATTCTTCGGAAATTACTTTAAAGAATGCTCCTGTTGAATTAACACCACCTCCTTTCCCTGAAATCATTCATACCAATGATGAAACATTTGTAATTGAAAAAGCGCCCGAAGAAGATATAATTGAAGAAAATTTGGCTTCAAAATTAGTGGCTGATTTCGGATTGTTTGATCCTACTTTGGATTTATCCAATTACAAATACCCAACCATCGATTTGTTAAAAGAATATTCAACGGGCGGAATCACTATTAATCAGGAAGAATTAGAAGAAAATAAAAACAAAATTGTAGAAACGCTTCGAAATTATAAAATTGAAATTGCACAAATAAAAGCCACTGTTGGTCCATCGGTTACTTTATATGAAATCGTACCTGAGGCTGGAATTCGTATTTCTAAAATCAAAAGTTTAGAGGACGATATTGCTTTGTCACTTTCGGCATTGGGTATTCGTATCATTGCTCCTATTCCCGGAAAAGGCACCATAGGAATTGAGGTTCCCAATAAAAACCCTACGATGGTTTCGATGAAAAGTGTCATTGGCTCAGCCAAATTTCAGGAAGCTGAGATGGAATTGCCCATTGCCTTGGGGAAAACCATTTCGAATGAAACCTTTGTTGTTGATTTGGCCAAAATGCCTCACCTGTTAATGGCTGGAGCCACGGGGCAAGGAAAATCTGTTGGTTTAAACGCCGTAATAACCTCCCTATTATACAAAAAGCATCCTGCCGAAATCAAGTTTGTTTTGGTAGACCCTAAAAAGGTGGAATTAACACTTTTCAATAAGATTGAAAGACATTATTTGGCCAAATTACCCGATACAGATGACGCCATTATTACTGATAATGCAAAAGTAATCAACACCTTGAATTCCCTTTGTGTGGAAATGGACAATCGGTATTCCTTATTAAAAGACGCCATGGTCAGGAACATAAAGGAATACAATGATAAATTCAAATCGAGGAAATTAAACCCCGAAAACGGGCATCGATTTTTACCTTACATCATTTTGGTGGTCGATGAGTTTGCCGATTTAATTATGACAGCCGGAAAAGAAGTGGAAACCCCCATTGCGAGATTAGCACAATTAGCCAGAGCGATAGGAATTCACTTGATTATTGCTACACAAAGACCTTCGGTAAATGTAATTACAGGTTTGATAAAAGCTAATTTCCCTGCGCGAATTGCCTTTAGAGTTACCTCTAAAATTGATTCTAGAACGATTCTTGATGGTCAAGGTGCCGACCAACTTATAGGACGTGGCGATATGCTTTACACCAATGGAAATGATATGGTACGAGTTCAATGTGCTTTTATTGACACCCCTGAAGTAGAGAAAATTACAGAATATATTGGCTCCCAAAAAGCCTATGCTACTGCTTATTTACTTCCAGAATTCATTGGAGAAGAAAGTGGCATTAATCTTGATATGGATATTTCCGAAAGAGATCCATTGTTTAGGGAAGCTGCCGAAGTTATTGTAAATGCGCAACAAGGCTCCGCTTCATTGCTGCAAAGAAAACTTAAATTAGGCTACAACAGAGCCGGTCGATTAATTGACCAACTCGAGGCTGCTGGAATTGTAGGTCCGTTTGAAGGTAGTAAAGCGCGAAGTGTTAACATACTTGATATGAGTTCTCTTGATCAATTTTTCAACAATGAAGATTAAGTGATTCCTTTGTTGGGCATCGGCAAAAAAAATTAAATACAAATGACACCACACACCCAAAATAAAATTAAATTCAATCTTATTCCTATAGCATTTTTACTCCTTTTCGGTTTTTCGATTCAAGCTCAAGACAAAAAAGCCAAAGACCTGTTATGGGAAGTAACATCAAAAGTGAAAAGCTATGAGAATATTACGATTGATTTTAAATATTCCCTGAATAATACCAAAGAAAATATCAACCAAGACAGCAAGGGAAATGTGACAATGAAAGGCAATCAATATGTTTTAAATTTCATGGGGATTACCAAGATTTTTGACGGAAAAAAAAGCTATACCATTGTTCCTGAAGACGAAGAAATTACCGTTTCAAAAGTGAATGAAAATGACGATGATGCCATTACACCTTCAAAAATGCTCACTTTTTTTAATTCGGGCTATAAATACTCGTTAGATATTTTGCAAGACATAAAAGGGCGAAAAATTCAATACATAAAATTAGTCCCATTGAGTGCTCGGGATAAGCGAAAAGAAATACTATTAGGTGTTGATGTCCAGACCAAACATATCTACAACTTAATTGAGACGGGCAAAAAAGGAACAAAAACAACTTTGACAGTTAATTCTTTTAAAACCAATCAACCGTTGTCAAAAAATCAATTTACCTTTGCTGAAAGTAAATACCCAAATTACTACATCAATAAATTAGATTAATTCTAAGTGAAAATTCTTGACAAATACTTGTTGAAAACTTATCTGACTACATTTACCATGGTATTTGTAATTCTGTTTTTCATCTTTATTCTTCAAACCGTATGGCTGTTTATATCGGAACTAGCAGGTAAAGATTTAGATTTGGCAATGATTTTAAAATTTTTAATGTTTGCCACTCCACGCATTATCCCACTAGTACTCCCTCTATCCGTCTTGCTTTCCTCTATAATGACTTTCGGAAATTTAGCTGAAAATTATGAATTTGCAGCGATGAAGTCGGCAGGAATTTCTCTTCAAAGAGGTATGAAAAGCTTAATCATTTTCATCCTTTTTTTGAGTATTACAGCTTTTATTTTTGCTAATAATGTTATTCCTTATGCAGAGTATAAATTCATTAATTTCAGAAAAAACATAGCACAAGTAAAGCCTGCTTTAGCTATTGCAGAAGGTCAGTTTAGCAATGTGGGATTTTATAACATTAAGGTCAATAAAAAATCAGGTGAAACCGGAAATACACTTACTGGCATAACTATTCATAAAAAATCGGCTCTGGGCGATGGCAATAAAACTGTGATCAAGGCCAAAAATGGAGAATTAATCAGCAACAAAAAATCAAGTACTTTAAAATTAGTTTTGAATGACGGGTATTATTACGAGGATATTGTACCTAAAAAATACGAAGACCGGGATAAAATTCCATTTGCAAAGAGTTCATTCAAAAAATACATTATCAATATCGATTTATCAAAGTTAAATTCGGCGGGGGCAGATGAATCAAAAATTTCAAACACCTCCAGTATGCTTAATGTAAATGAATTAAGTTTTACATTGGATTCTTTAAACAAAAACTTAAATACGGATATTATATCCTTTTCTGAAAACAACAATCAACGAATTGCAATATTTAAAAATAACAAGCTTCAACCTATCAAAAATAACCGAGCGTTACCAAGCGATTTATTATCATTATTTCCAAATGATAAAAAATTAGAAATTTTAAAAATGGCCAGCAGTACTGTTGAAAGCGCTGCTTTTTCTATTGAATCAACCCAAACAGAATTGGAATTCAAAAAGAAAAATATCAACAACCACCTATTGGCATTTTACGACAAATTTATCATTGCCTTTGCTTGCTTTCTGATGTTTTTTATTGGTGCACCCCTAGGTGCGATTATTAGAAAAGGCGGGCTAGGTTTACCAATCGTTTTTGCGGTTTTGGTTTTTATTACCTTTCATTTTATAAATACTTTCGGTAAAAGAATTTCACAAGAAGATGGATTATCTCCTTTTATGGGAGCCTGGATGTCCTCCTTTGTTTTATCACCACTAGCTATTTTATTGACCTATAGAGCCACTAATGACATTGGCCTAATAAATATGGATGTTATTTTAGCCCCATTTCAAAAAATAATACAAAAAATATTTCCATCACAAAATTAAATACAAGTAGGACTATGACCAAAATACAGCTCAACACAATTGAAGAAGCCATCGAAGATATTCGACAAGGAAAAATAATCATTGTTGTTGATGATGAAGGTCGCGAAAACGAAGGAGATTTCCTTGCTGCAGCCGAAAAAGCAACTCCTGAAATGATCAATTTTATGGCGACCCACGGGCGCGGATTGATTTGTGCCCCATTGACTGAAAACCGTTGCAAAGACTTAGAATTAAAGGCAATGGTTACCAATAATACCGATCACATGGAAACGGCTTTTACCGTTTCGGTCGATTTGAGAGGCAATGGTGTTACTACAGGAATTTCAGCTTCAGATAGAGCAAAAACAATTTTAGCATTAGTCGACGGAGATACAAAACCTCATGAATTATCACGTCCAGGACATATTTTTCCTTTAGTGGCAAAACAAGGTGGAGTTTTGAGGCGAACAGGCCATACGGAAGCCGCAATAGATTTTGCAAGGTTGGCCGGTTTCAAATCAGCTGGAGTAATTGTGGAGATAATGAATGAAGATGGTACGATGGCTCGCTTACCGCAATTAGCCAAAGTAGCCAAAAAATTCGATATGAAGTTAGTTTCCATAGAAGATTTAGTGGCTTATCGAATGCTACATGATAGCCTAATTGTCAAAAAAGAAGATTTTGATGTGGAAACCCGTTTTGGAACATTCCGTTTAAGAGCATACCAACAAACCACAAACAAGCAAATCCACATCGCTTTAACAAAGGGAACCTGGAATTTAGGGGAGCCTGTTTTGACGAGAATTAATTCAACCCAAGTAAATAATGATTTATTAGGCACCCTAACTAATAATGCAGATAAACAACTGGATGATATGTTCAAAATTATAAACGAACAAGGACAAGGGGCTGTTATTTTTATCAATCAAGACATGCAATCCGTTAATTTGTTGAATCGAATTTCAGAACTTAAAACATTGCAGTCCAATGGCATTTTGAAGGCACCAAAAATTGTCATCGACAACAAAGATTTCGGAATTGGTGCTCAAATTTTACACGACATTGACATTTCTAAAATAAGGTTAATATCTAATACGGGACATACGAAACGGGTTGGGATGATTGGATATGGATTAGAAATCACGGAGTACGTATCGTATTAATTTATTATGCACTTCAATGTTTTCCGATAAACAGTAGATAATGAAACGGTTAATGGGACACAATTTAAATAAGTTCAGTTTTATAAAAATAGTTTTTGCAAAACGAAAAAAGCTTCCTATATTTGCAACCGCATTCAGCAAATGATATGCGTTTTATTGGAGAAATGGCAGAGCGGTCGAATGCGGCAGTCTTGAAAACTGTTGACTGTAACAGGTCCGGGGGTTCGAATCCCTCTTTCTCCGCAGAATTAAAACCCTAACCACTGTTAATCAGTAAGTTAG